>CAZNOA010000071.1:0-7649 GCA_964574565.1 uncultured Halobellus sp.
TTCGGCTCCATGCTTCCGGACTCGACGGCGACCATCGGCGGCCACACGCCGCTGACACCGAACAGAATCAGTCCTAACACCAGCACGATTGCGACGCTTGAGAGCATCTCTCGGAGCCACATCAGGGCACCGTCGTTGTCGTGTCGAAATCGGTGAACCAGGCTCTTCTCGCCGTCGGCACCGTTCTGCGAGGAGCTCTCTCCCGGCCGATCTCGCAAATACCCCTCGTCTCCGTTTAGATCAGCTCTCTCGGTCGATATTCCGGCTGGATCGGCTGAATCACCGGCACCGATATCATCATCATAACTCTCGTCCGCAAATCCACTCGATTCCTCCACGCCCGTACCGGCATCATCAGCTGTCGGTTCGTCACCACCGCCTTCGATCGGTTCGTCACCACCGCCTTCGACCGGCTCGGCTGACTCGTCTGCGTCCTCGTCGGACGCCGACCGGTCTTCTTCGTCCATTAGGTGCGCGTTGGCGGTTTTTTGTGATAAGCTTCCGGGTGCGCGTGTCAACACCCGGCGAGGGTTTCCCCTCAAAAGGTCCTTCCCCGCTCCGGAATCGTTTTGAGTCGCACCCGCGTTCCGACACTCGTGCCGCTCGAGTCGAACGCCCGGATCGTCAAGCAACTCGCCAGCCGGGGATACAACGCTGAACGGGAGGCGGTCACCCTGCTCGCGAGCGCGTCAAACTCGACAGCAGCCCTGGAGACCGCCGTCGATCACGCCCCCGACGACGCGCTTCGGATCACCGCCGATCACGTCCGGGCAGCGATCGATACCATGGACGCCGTCGGATCCGATCCCACCCAGCAGGACCGCTCGGAGCGAGACGCAACTGGTCAAGACGCTACGGGAGGAACCACGGGCGGACGGGACGCAGCCCGACACTCGGACGAGTCGATCACCTCGCAGTCCGAGGGTTCTCCAGTTGAAACCGAGGGGTCTGCGGCGGAGACGAACCCCGGGACCGAAACTCCTCGCACGTCGGACACCGCCGCCGAACACGGAGACGCTGACGACGGCGACCCCCTGGAGACTCGACCCGACGGTCACTCCGGTTCCGACTCCGATCATCGCCGTCGCACCGACCGTCGGCAGATAGAAGTCGGAAACGACATGACGGGCCGGAGCACGGGAACGGGCGAATACCGCGACTTCGTGCGGACGTTTCGCGACCGATACGAACGCCTCTCGAAGGTCCTCCGCGGTCGGGTGAATCACCGACCGGCAGAGGCCATCGCGGACATGCCCGGGGGGAGCGAGGCCGCGATGATCGGGCTCGTGAACGACGTCCGATCCACGAAATCCGGCCACTGGTTGATCGAGTTGGAGGACACGACCGGAACGTTCCCGGCGCTGATCATGAAAGACAAGGGGCTCGCCGACGTCGTCGACGAGATCCTGATGGACGAGTGTCTCGCCGTCGAGGGAACGCTCGCCGACGATTCGGGGATCCTCTTTGCGGACTCGCTCCACTTCCCGGACGTCCCGCGAACGCACAGGACCGGCGGGGCTGACCGTCACGTCCAAGCCGCGCTCATCTCCGACGTTCACGTCGGCAGCGACGAGTTCATGGCGGACGCGTGGAGCCGGTTCACCGACTGGCTACACACCCCCGAAGCGGAGCCGGTCGAGTACCTCCTGCTCGCCGGCGACATGGTCGAGGGCGTCGGCGTCTACCCGAACCAGGACGAGGAACTGGACATCGTCGACATCTACGACCAGTACGAGGCGTTCGCGGAGTACCTCAAGGAGGTGCCCGGCGACACCGAGATCGTGATGATCCCCGGAAACCACGACGCGGTCCGACTCGCGGAGCCGCAGCCTGGATTCGACGACGAACTCCGGGAAATCATGGACGTCCACGACGCGCAGATCGTTTCGAACCCCGCGACGGTGACTGTCGAGGGCGTCGACGTCCTGATGTACCACGGCGTATCGCTCGACGAGGTGATCGCGGAGCTGCCCGAAGAGAAAGCGAGCTACGACGAGCCGCATAAAGCGATGTATCAGCTGCTGAAGAAGCGCCACGTCGCCCCGCAGTTCGGCGGCCATACCCGCGTCGCACCCGAGGAACGGGACTATCTCGTCATCGAGGACGTTCCGGACGTTTTCCACACCGGGCACGTCCACAAGCTCGGCTGGGGGAAGTACCACAACGTGCTCGCGGTCAACTCGGGCTGCTGGCAGTCACAGACCGACTTCCAGAAGTCCGTCAACATCGACCCCGACGCCGGCTACGCCCCCATTCTCGATCTCGACACGCTCGAGATGACCGTCCGGAAGTTCAGCTAACTCGTTTCAGGGCGGTCACGCCTCTCCGCGACCGATGTTCGCGTGCCAGCGATTCGCCGATCCTCTCCGACAGTTTATGTCGGATCCCGCGGCCATACCCGCCGTGACCTGAGTCGGATCCGCGGCGCACGAGGCGGGTGTGCGACGCACCGCCGCGGATACCCCGGTTCCCGTTGCGTCGCCTGTTCGCCTTCCCATCGCTGTCGGTCTCGTCGCTAACGTCCATTCACTCTCCGTTTCGACTTACCCCCAATTACGCTTCGTCCCGCAGCCGGATCTCACCGCTGGATCTCGACGCGACCGCTCGTGGCGCTGTTGAGCCGATCGATCAACTCCTCGGTCTCGGCCACCGGCACCCGGAGTTCGAACCGCACTCGCTCGTCGTAGTCGGCGTCGAACTCGACCCCGGACGACTCGATCACCCCTCGGACGGTTCCGGAGTCGTCGTACGCCGTCTCCACGACCAGCCGCCGATGCGGCCGCTCTTCGACGACGCCCGCCTCGTCGACCCCGTCTTTCACCGCCCGCGAGTAGGCGCGGGCAAGCCCCCCGACTCCGAGGTTTGTCCCGCCGTAGTAGCGCGTCACCACCGCGACCACGTTCCGGATCTCGCGCTGTTGAAGGACGTTGAGCGCCGGCTTCCCGGCGGAGCCCGTCGGTTCCCCGTCGTCCGAGGAGTACTCTCGGAGCATGACGTCCGTCCCGAGCGTCCGCCCGGACGCCGCCCCGGCGGGGACTCGATACGCCGGCACGTTGTGCGTCGCATCGTCGTACCTGCCTTCGATCCGCGCGATGAACGCCTCGGCCTGATCGACGGTGTCGACGGGCGCAACGTGACCGAGGAACTCGGAGCCGTGGACCTCGAACGTCGCGGTCGCGGGCTTCTCGACGGTCAGGTACGCGTCGCTCATCCGGAATCGTCTCCGTTCCCGCTTCTGTCTCTGTGCTCGCCGCTATTCGTCTTCGTCCGCCGTCGGTCGCCTTTACTCAGTTCCGTCCGCCGCCGCTCGACGACGACCCTCGTCGGGGGTGCGAGACGGTACAGTCCGAGAAACGCGACGACGCCCACTACCTCGGCCGCCTTGCCGACGATCGCCAGCGGATCGGCCGCGATCGCCGTCGTGGCGTCCGCGCCGTGCCACCCGACGTATCCCAAGAGGAACGCCGAGAGCGTCCCGGCTCCGAGCGCGTACAGCCGCCGGTACTCGTCAGCGCGCAGCGTTGCCACCGCGACGAGGACGGTGAACACGCCGCCGAGCACGAAGACGTACGGCCGGAGATCAGCGGGGTCGCCGAGCCGCGGCCACGCCCACAGGAAGTGGACCGCCGCGCTCAACACGGCCGCCTGCGCGGCGACGGACCGAAGGAGGCGCTTCTTCGGAGCGTTTCGTCCGGTCTCTGCCGTCGCGGTCATCGAGCCACTCCCGTCGGTCATCGGGTCACTCCCACGGTCGATCCCCGGACGCGTCCGGCCACAGCGGGTACCAGTAGGACTCGTCGTCTTCGAGTCCGAGCTCCCCGTCGAGCACCGACTGAAGCTTGAACTCGATCTGCTGATTGCGGTCGTTCGTCCCCTGCGGGGCGAACGGATAGTAGCCGCCGCGGCGGAACGAGTAGATCCAGTAGACGTCGGTGTCGGAGCCTTCGAAGCCGAAGACGGCCGCGAGCAGCCGAGAGCCGAACCCCTCCTCGATGAACTGGTCGGCGGCGAAGTGAATGCTCGTCACGAGGTCTTCCGGGTCGTCGTCTTCTAGCACGAACCACTGGTAGCCGTGGGCGTCCTCGTGACGGTGGAACCCGGTCCCGGTGTCGACCTCTCCCGCTTCGAGGATCGCTTCGACGGTCTCGACCGCTTCGTCGAACCGGGTGCTGTCGACGCCGGAGAAACACAGGGCGGCCTCTCCGCAGTTCTCGTAGCCGAGCTCGGCTTCCATCGTCATGTACGCGGTGGACATCCCGAAGAGGTCCTCGGGGTCGGCCTCGCGCGTCGCGTCCGTCTCGGCGCTCGTTCCGAGTACGGCGCGGATCGTGTCGAAGATACCCATCTGTTACTGCCACGTAAGCGACGCGGGGTTTAGGACGTTTCCGTCGGCGACCGTCACGCGTCTCCCCGCGCGGATCGGCTCACTCGTGGTCGGCGACGTAATCAAGGTACGCCAACACGCCCCGCGTGTTGAGACTCGCGTCGGCTCTGGCTCGCTCCGGGTTCCAGAAGTCGACGTCCCGGCTCGCCGTCTCGAAGTGTTCGACGACCGCCTCGTCGTCCTCGAGTTCCGCCCGTTTCGCGCGGACCGCTTCGACCCACTCGACGTACGCACGCTTCGCCTCCCCGATCAGCCTCGGCTCGTACTCGCGCGGCCCGAAGTGACCGAAACAGAGGTAGTCTGGGGCTATCCCTTCGATCGTCGAGAGATCGGTGAGACACCGATCGAGGTCGAACTGCGGCGGCGGCGTCGTCTGGCGTACCGTATCGACTTCCGGGACGTATATCCCGGCCGCGTCGGCGGTGAAAACCACGTCGGCGTCGGGCTCGTGGTACATCGCGTGGTGGGGCGCGTGACCCGGCGCCTCGTGAACGACGAGTTCGCGGTCGCCGAGGTCGATCCGGTCGCCGTCCGCGAGCCCGCATATCCGATCCGCCGGAACGGGCTCCGGATCGGCGTAGTACCGCCACTGGTCCTCGACCGCGGACTTCGTGCCGGCGACGAGCGCATCGGGGTCGACGAGGTGTCGCACGCCCTTCTCGGGAACGACGACCTCGGCGTTCTGATAGCGCTTCGCCAGGTGGCCCGCTCCGCCCGCGTGGTCGAGGTGCGCGTGCGTCGGCAGGATCCACGCCAACTCCTCGCGACCGACACCGATCTCGTCGAGCGTCTCGAAGAGCGCCTCCCGATTCCGTCCGGTTCCCGTGTCGATCACGACCGGTCGGTCCGTATCGTACACGTACACGGCGCCGTACTCGTCGGTCTCGAACATACCGGTATCGTGGACGTACAGGTCGGGGACCCCGCGAACCGGCTCGAACTCGCCAGCGTGCATGTCGAAACGACTGCCGCGAACCCCCTTTTAACGATCGGTCCCGGTCGTTGGCGAGGCGGGTCGGTTCCGGCGGTTCCGGATCCGGGTCGCTCATCGTCGCCGGTGCTTATACCGCTCCCGCCCGTGGGATCGGTATGCGAGTACTCGTCACCGGTGCGACCGGTTTCGTCGGTAGCCGTCTCGTTCCGACGCTGCTCGACCGCGGCCACGAGGTGGTCGCGCTCGTCCGTGACGCCGACGGCTACGCTCCGCCGCCGGGCGTTCGCGTGGTCGAAGGGGACCTCTTGGAGCCCGACAGCTTGCCGCCGGCGTTCGAGATCGACGGCCGGCCCGTCGACGCGGCCTACTATCTCGTCCACTCGATGGACGGCGGGCCGGGATACGAGGAGCGCGACCGGAACTGCGCACTGAATTTCGTCGAGGCGGCGTCCGCCGCCGGCGTCGGGAGGGTGATCTACCTCGGCGGGCTCGGCGAAGACAGAGAGGAGCTCTCCGAACACCTCCAATCACGCCGCGAGGTCGAACACATCTTAGACGGGGGAGAGCCGTCGCTCACGACCCTTCGAGCGGCGATCATCATCGGCGCCGGCAGCGCGAGCTTCGAGGTCGTCCACGGGCTCGCGAGCCGACTGCCGGTGATGACGACCCCGAAGTGGGTCGACACCCTGTGTCAGCCGATCGCGATCGACGACGTCGTGGGGTATCTGGCGGGCGTGCTCGACGTTCCTGAAACGGCAGACGACACGTTCGAGATCGGCGGCCCGGAGGTGTTAACGTACGCGGAGATCCTCAGACGGACTCGTCGACAGCTCGGCCACCGTCTCTGGATCATCCGCGTTCCGGTGTTGAGCCCGGAGCTGTCGGCGAAGTGGCTCAGACTGGTGACCGACGTGAACCCGTACCTCGCTCGGTCGCTCGTCGAGGGGCTCCGGAACACCGTGATCGTCGAGGACGATCGGATCCGCGAGCACGTTCCGATCGAACAGACTCCCTTCGAGGTCGCCGTCGCGCGGGCCATCGACGAGCCGGAGCGGTCCGAGCCGTCGGACATGGAGTCCGACCCCCCCGCTGTCGACGCTCATTCGTCTGACACCGACGCCGACTCCCGGCCGTCAGACACCGGAGAGGTATCGCAGCCGTGAGCCGAAACTACGGCGAAACGTGGGTGTACGAGAGCCTCGTCGGCGGGATCCCGGGTCTCGGCGTCTCCCGAACCCTCTCGGTCGCGCTCCAGTTCGCCATCTTTCAGGTCGGCGTGTTGGTGTTGGGCTGGTACTACGGGCTCTGGAACGCGGTCCTTGCTGGAACCGTCGCCGTCGTCGTCGCCGCGGCGGGCAGCGTCGAGATGCACCGGCTCGGCGCCATCAACCGCCGACTCTCGACGCCGCCGGAGCACAAACGGCTCCTCTTCGGGTCGAGCATCGAGATCGTGTTGGGCGTGCTCGCGTTCATCGCGCTGTTGACCTACCTGATCGCGTGGGACGGCACGCTGATCGACCGCCTGTTCGGTCCGAATCCGCCGCTTCCGGTCGTCTACCTCACGCTCTTGATTCTGTGGGACCTGACCTATCGGATCGGCACCTCGTGGTGGAGCGCCGTCGTCGCTCTGTGGCGCGCGGTAAACGTCGAACTCCCTCCCGCGGAAGCGTCACGGGCCAAGCGGCTCGACGCGGAAAACATCGGTTTCTCGGCGATACAGCTCGCACTCGTTCCGTTCCTCGTCGGCGAACCGATCTTACTCGGAGCCGTCGTCGGTCACGTCCTCGCCGTCGCCGTCGTCTGTACGGCAGCGATACTCCTCACCTGACCGGTCGAGCGCGGACTCACTTGCCCTGCAGCTCTTGGAACTTGTCGAGGAGTGCCTCTGCGGAGTCGCCGGAGTCGTACGTGAGCGACCCCGAATACTCCGGGCGTGCGGCGTCGAAATCGGCGTCGACTTCGCCGGTCTTCTTCTCGCGACGCTCGTGTTCGTCCTCGTCATAGGCACCCATTGACATGGTACACGTTAGCTTTGTCACTGCCAAATATATATGTACCGGTGAAGTTCACGATCGCTGAAATCATTCCCCCGGAACTCGGAATTCCGGAACCGATTAGAGCCGGGGCGTGATACCACCGCCGTGGCACAACCGCTCCGATTCAGGCGCGCGACCGGTCGGTGGAACGCCGATCGCGTTCGATCGAAGCTCGAACGCCCCCTCGATGAGAACCTCGGCGCGACGGCCGGCGATCCGTGGTTCAGTCCCCCTCCGGCGTACGAGGCCCGTCGGTTCGACATGGACGACGGCTCGTTCGCGCTGTTCTGCTGGA
>CAZNOA010000072.1:0-7645 GCA_964574565.1 uncultured Halobellus sp.
GGACCGCGACCGGATCGTCGTCGAGTCGCTGCCGGACTTCGTCGACCGCGAGAAGGTCGGCGACTTCGCGGACCACGGCATCGCGACCGACGTGGCGGTCGGCTTAGAGACCGCGACCGACCGCGTCAGACACGACTGCGTGAACAAGTACTTCGACTTCGCCGACTTCGAGGACGCCTGCGCGGAGGCCGCGGCCGCGGACGGCGAGTTCGCCGCGGACGTGGGGATCAAGGCGTACCTCCTCCTCAAGCCGCCGTTCCTCGCTGAGCCGGAGGCCGCCGCCGACATGATCGACTCGATCCGGCGATGCGCCGACGTCGGCGGCTGTCACACCGTCTCGATGAACCCGACGAACGTCCAGCGCTACACGATGGTCGACGAGCTCTTCTTCGAGGGGGGATACCGCCCGCCGTGGCTCTGGTCGGTCGCACACGTCTTGGCGGAGACGGCCGACGTCGACGCCATCGTCGTCTCCGACCCCGTCGGCCACGGCTCCGACCGCGGCGCGCACAACTGCGGTGACTGCGACGACCGCGTCCAGACCGCGATCAAGGACTTCGACAAGCGCCAGGACCCGAGCGTCTTCGAGCAGGTGTCCTGTGACTGCGAGGCGACGTGGGAGTACGTGATGGAGGCGGAGACGAGCTACAACATGCCGCTCGCGCGGTAGACCTTCGCGGCCACCGCCGCCCCAGAGAAGCTCACGCATGAATTATTATATCCGGATTGGCCGATCTTTTGATCGATAGAACCGGATACGTCCCGAACGATCAGGTCGAAAAAGACCCTTATACGTTCGGCTCCTAAGACGGTACATGAACGCCGCCGTCAGTGGTCCCCGTTCGTCGCGTCGGAAATCGGTCCTCTTCTGTGCGGAGTGCAGCTTCGAGAACCCCGTCTCGGAGGGCTGGCTCGTCGTCGGCGACGGCGACGAGCGAACGATCGTCTGTCCCCAGTGCGGACACGTCGCCGACCACCGAACGGAGCGGTCCGCGCCGTCGCCGCAACACGCGGACTGAGCCGGAAGCCGTCGGGAGTATGTCAGCTGTTCTTCGGGTTTCGTTCCGCTAGCACCGGGATCTCCGCGAGTCGCTCCGCGTCGAGTGCCCGCCAGTCGATGCCGTCCGGCCGCGGATACGGCGTGTTCGTCCGAACGGTCCGCTCCGGAGTGACGACCAGATCGAGCGGCACGTCGTGTGCGTCGGGCGCAGGGAGGTCACCGGCGTCCGAGACGGGGGACTGCGGACCGTCGACGACCGACAGCTCGTGGACCGTGGTCGCGACGACCGTGTCGTCGTCGGGCTTCGCCCGACTGCGAGAGGCGCAAGGCGCCCCTCCGTCGACGGCGTCGAGTTCGCGGAGAACTCCCCATTCGAGGTCGCTGTACCCCTCACCCTTGCCGATCCGGGCGCCGTCCGTCGTGACGGCCACAGAGCCGGAGACGACGAGGTCGACGTGTGGGATCGCCTCCGGCGCCGTCGGGGTTCCGTGCGTCGAGACGCCGGAAACCGTCGTCGCGTCGTCGATGTCCCCGACCGTGTCCGGATCGAGCCGCAGGAACGGGTCCGGGTCTCGGAGCCGCGGCTGCGCGACGTAGACGGTCTTGCCGGCGCGGAGCGCGGCGCGGCGCACGGGGAGCTGCGGCGCGTCGGGGTTGCATTTGACCGTCTCGGCCGCGCGCCACGCCTCGGTGTCCGTCAGCTTATCGCACGCGTCGTCCGCGCCCGCGAAGTTCGGAATCCTGCCGTGGGGCGGGAACGGGAACCGAGCCTCGCCGCCGGTCTCGAACTCGTCCCAGACGGCCTCCCGAACGGCCTGTTTATCCATATCGAATTCGGCGTCGCCGCCGGTGTTAAGCGTCGGGGATCAACGACGCGTCAGCGGAACGCTTCGTTTGCGGTGTCACCTCGACTCCGAGCGGTATCGGCGCTCTCGACAGCGCGTTCGCGCCGCGCTCCTGATCGCGTGTTCGACCTGCGTTCCCGTTCCCCGACTCGCGGAGACTTACCGGTGTGTTTATGTGTTAAATTCGTGTGGTCAGACGGTATGCTCGAAGACGGACTCTCGTACCCGGTTCGCGGGGACTGGATCGGTCGTATCGTTATCGGCGGCGTGTTGGGACTCCTGTCGGTGTTCGTCATCCCGGCGTTTCTCATCGTCGGATACCTCGTTCGCGTCCTGGAACGGACGGTCGCCGGCGACGAGGTCCCCCCCGAGTTCGCGGAGTGGGGAGACCTCCTCGTGAACGGCCTCGTCGGAACGGTGATACTCATCGCGTACACCATCGTCCCGGTCATCGCGTACTCGATCCTCGTCGCGGTCGTCTTCGGCGCCGGCGGAGCGATCGGCGGCGACGCGGGCGCGCTCGTCGGCGTGGTCGGCCTCCTCCTCGCGCTGGGGTTCATCCCCGTGCTGTTCCTGATCTACTACGCCGTCCCGGCCGCGTTGACGGCGTACGCGGCCCGCGGCGAACTGGGGGCTGCGTTCGACGTCGGTCTCCTGAAGCCCACCCTGCTCAGCACCGAGTACCTCGTCGCCGTCCTCATGCCCATCGTCGTCGCGATCGTCACGTGGATCCTCACGGGCGTGCTGGCGGTCACGGTCGTCGGGCTCCTCCTCGTTCCGTTCGTCCAGTTCTACGGGCAGGTCGCCGTGTTCCGGATGTTCGGGACCGCATTCGCGAGCGTGAACGACCGGATCGACGTCGGCTCCTCGGGCGGCGACGTCGACTCGATCGAAGACGGCGTCGACTCGACCGCGATCTGAGCCGGAAGCGTCGCGTGGAGTCGCGGGAACCTCGACCGTTTCTCGACGGGCGTTTTAAATCTCGCAACCGCCCACGTACGGATATGTTCGAAGACCGGCCGGACCGCGACGCAGAGGTCGTCCTCGTGGGGCGCTCTAACGTCGGGAAGTCCACGCTGATGCGGGAGCTAACGGGTCACGACTTCTCGACGGGCGGCAAGCCGGGCGTCACCCGGCAGCCGAACCACTTCGACTGGGCCAGCGAGGACTTCATGTTCACCGACCTCCCCGGCTTCGGATTCATGTCCGGCGTCGAAGAAGAACACCGGGAAGCGATCAAGACGAACATCGTCCACTACCTCGAGGAGAACGCCGAACACATCCTCGCGGGGGTCATCGTGATGGACGGGAAGGCCGCGGTCGACATCATCGATCGACACGCGGAGCGCGGGAACGTTCCGCACGACGTGGAGATGTTCGGCTTTCTGCAGGACGTCGGCGTCGAGCCGATCATCGCGGTGAACAAGACCGACAAGATCGACGACCTCGACGAGCGCCTCGACGAGATCTGCGACCGACTGGGACTCTACCCGCCGTGGCAGCAGTGGTCGGACCGCGTGGCGCCGATCTGCGCGAAGCGCGGCGACATCGACGCGTTAGAGGAGTGTCTCCGGACGCGGTTCCACGAACACAACCGCGACGACCTCCTGAAGTTCGTCAGCTAGAACTCGAATCCGACCGCGTCGTCGCCGGGCGCAATCGGGCTCTTCGGGTACGGCGGCGACGCGTCGGGGTCGTTGAACGCGCGGGGCGCGACGTCGTTCGGCGCGTCCGCGTAAAACAGGGCGGCGAGCGTTTGGACGGCAGTCCGACCGCTGGCGAGTTCGAACTGTCCCCCGCCGTACATCTCGATGTCGTTGGTCTCGCAGTACGCGACCGTCTCGAACAGCGATTCGAGCGTGCCGAACCGCGAGGGTTTGACGTTACACCACCCCGGCTCCACGGGGAGCGACCGCAGGCTCTCGACGCCGTCGATCGGGTAATCGAAGGCGAGCCGGTCCGCCTGCGGTTCGACGAGCGGACGCGTCTCGGACGTGAACGCGGCGTCTTCGACGATCGCCGTCGGAAAGGCGGCGAACACGTCGCGGTAGAGTTCGGGGTCCGGAGGAACGTCCACGTCGGTCCCCTCGTACCAGCCTTTTAAATCAAGGATCCGCACGGCGTCGGTCTCGCGGAGCGTGACGAACGCCTCCTCCGGCCAGTCGGGCGTCGGATCGAGCTTGAACTCCAGATCGCCGTTGATCGCGAGCAGCGCCTCGACGCGATCGGTCGTCGGCGGGTCACCCAGCCGGGTGGAGACGACGAACCGCAGCGGGTCCGGCTCGATCCCGAGCCGCTCGCCGAGCGACTCCTCCTGCTGTCTGAGCGCCAGATCGAGGGCGGCGCTCTCGACGGCCCAGCGGCGGTACTGCCGGGAGGTCTCGCGTTCGGGCGGCTTCGCCGCGAACAGATCGAGGTCGTCGAGGTGCGCCGAGAGCTCCGCGATCGTCCACTCGCCGTCCAGGTCGACTGGGTCGGTCCCCGCGAGCGCGTCGTGGTCGACCTCGTCGTAGGTCACGTCCTCGCCGCGGCCGGTCAGCCCGTCCCCGGTGAGCCGAAACTCGGTCGTCGTTCGCTCGAAGCCGCTCGTCGTTTCGGCGGTGTACCGGCGCCGAGCCACCGACTCGATGGTGACCGTCAGATCCGCGATCCGCTCGTACGCGCTCATACAGCCCTCACGTCGGCGGCATACTTAAATGACAGACGGGGGTCGGTGTTCGTCGGGAAGGCGGTCGGAGTGTCCGGACGCAGTCAGGCGTCGGGCGGTCGCAGTCGCAGCTTCGCGTTCCGCGTGGCGAGCGCGAGGAACAGCGGCACGACGGTGAGCACCACCGCGCCCGCGGCCGCGACCTGCAGCACGGTCGTCGTGAACCACGGCTGTGAGCCCGCGTACGGCAACGACGTGTGCGTCACGTCGCCCACGATCGGGACGAAGTAGTCCATGAGCAGGTCGAGGGTGTACCACGCGGTCGCGACCGCGACCGCCTTGATCGGGAAATCCGTGATCCGGTAGAGCACGAACGCCTGCACGGCCATGCCGAGGTGGCTCACGAGGAGGAACGCGTACATCGCGGGTCCGGAGTTGGCGAGGAATCCCGGGTAGAAGGCGACGAGGACGTACGGCGTCCACAGCCCGAGCTTGACGTTCCCGAAGAACGCGAGCGCGGTGAGCGTGTCGTTCTGTTTTCCGACCGCCCACGCGGCGAGCGCGAGCGCGATGAGCAGGGTGGCGGCGGGGCTGTCGGGAACGAACGCCCACATCTCGACGGGGATCCGCTGGAACTGGAACCGGTAGTACCAGAAGCCGAACGCGGTGCCGAGGAGGTTGATCGCGACGATGACCCACACGAACCGGAAGGCAACGTCTTCGAGCGCCTTCGGCAGCGGCGCCGCCCACCGCGGCAGCGGCTCCCGCTCCGGCGGCTCGCGTCCGAGGGCGCCGACGATATCCATACGGTCGGCTCGGCCCGGCGCGTCAAAGCGGTGGCGGTCGCGGGCGAGAGGTCGGAAGCCGCGCTCGACAGCGTGCGGGACAAAAAGGGCTATCAGTCCCCGGCGGAAAGACGATGGTATGCGCCCGCGAACGCTGCTCGCGCTGCTCCTCGTCGTCCCGCTCGTGGACGCGCTGTTCCTGATCGTCGTCGCGACGCGGCTCGGGTGGGCGATCACGGTCGCCCTGGTCGTGTTGACCGCCGTCCTCGGCATGCTCCTCCTCCGCGCCGAGGGGCGCGCGACGCTCGGGCGAATGCAAGCGAAGCTGGCCCGCGGCGAGCCGCCGACCGACGAGCTGCTCGACGGCGGCCTGCTGATCGCCGCCGGCGCGTTCCTGCTCACGCCGGGGCTCGTCACGGACGGGGTCGGCTTCCTGCTCGCGTTCCCCCTCTCGCGAGTGCCGATCCGGATGGCCCTCAAAAAGTACGTCGTGGTGCCGTACATCGACAGCGAGACCGGCGGCTTCGCCTCCGGGAACGTGTACGTCGGTGGCTTCCCCGGCGACGACGGCGACGGGAGCGGCTTCACGATGGGGGGCGGCGGATTCGCCGGCGGCGACTTCGACCGAGACGTCACCGGCAACGGCGACGGTCGGAGCGGCGCGTCGGACGACGCGGCCGGTACCGACGGCGGCGCCCGCTTCGACGACGCGGACCACGCGGACGACGTGGTCGACGTCGACTTCACGGTCGAAGACGAGCGCGACGACTCGCGGTGAACCGACTGCCCGCTCGCGGTCGGGCGTCTCGATCGGGAAAACCGGGGGACGGCGGTCGACTATCGAAAGGAAACCCTTAAAATCCTACCCGCGCAACGACTGAATGCGCTTACCTGGGCCAATAGCTCAGTCAGGTTGAGCGCTCGGCTGATAACCGGGAGGTCCACGGTTCAAATCCGTGTTGGCCCACCTACTCCGCCGGCCTTCATTGGCCGGGGGAAATTGGTGGGCTGGGACTCCCCAGCCACCCAATTTCGGTATTCTACGACCCGACAGCGACCCCGTTAACACCATCCGAGCTGCTACTGACATCACTGGCGGATCCGACGTCGACAGCCGACGCGACCGCTACGAAGTGCTTCCATTCGCGAACCGCGTCGCGACCTCGTCTTTCGTCTCGTGGACGACCTGTCGCTCTGCGCGTCGCATCGCGCGGATGGCCTCGTCCGTGTAGTCGATCGTCGCTCTCGGCGTACGCAAAGACGACTTCGAACTGCTCGATCGACCGGCGGCGGTACGTGTCGAGTTCGGGCTCGACGACCCGGCGTTCGAGCGCGTCGGCCTCCCGTCCGAGCCTGTCGACGACCGCCCCGCCCGGGCCGAGTCTCGTCCCCCGGAGCGCGTGACCGACCCTGAACTCCCGTCGCGTCGCGTCGACGGTCCGGTCGACGAATCGTTCGACCCCCTCGATCGCGGCCTCGCGCGTCATACTCGCTCACAGGAGTCTCACGCGTATGAACCCCACTCCCCGTCGGACGACCGGATCGGAAGCGCGGCACACGCAGCGCCACTATCTTTAATGGAATACAGAGTATCATAGTTATTGATTATGAAAAAGCTGATCAACGATCCGGACGACGTCGTCGACGAGATGCTCGACGGGATGACCGCGGCGTACCCCGACCGACTCCGTCGCGTCCCGGAGACGCAGGTGCTCGTTCGCGACGACGGGCCGGTCGACGGGAAGGTCGCGCTGGTCACCGGAGGCGGGAGCGGCCACGAGCCGACACACGCGGGGTACGTCGGCGACGGGATGCTCGACGGGGCGGCCGCGGGCGGCGTCTTCTCCTCGCCGACGGCGGATCAGTTCGAGGCGCTGATCCACGCCTGCGACGGGGGAGACGGCGTCCTCGCGATCATCAAGAACTACGAGGGCGACGTGATGAACTTCGAGACCGCCATCGAACTCGCCGAGATGGAGGGCGTGGAGGTCGACAGCGTCGTCGTCGACGACGACGTGGCCGTCGAGGACTCGCTGTACACCTCCGGCCGGCGGGGCGTCTGCGGGACCATCCTCGTTCATAAAGCGGCCGGCGCGAAGGCCGCGGAGGGGGCCGAGCTCTCGGAAGTCAAGCGCGTCGCCCAGAAGGTCATCGACAACGTCGGCACGATGGGGATGGCGCTCACCTCGTGTGTCACCCCTGAGAAGGGCGAGCCCACCTTCGATCTCGGTGCCGACGAGATCGAGCTCGGCATCGGGATCCACGGCGAGCCGGGGACCGAGCGCACGGAGACCATGCCCGCCGACGACGTGACCGACGAGCTGACCGAGGCCGTCCTCGACGACCTCGGCGTCGAGTCGGGACAGGA
>CAZNOA010000073.1:0-7552 GCA_964574565.1 uncultured Halobellus sp.
TCGTTCGGCGTCAGCGACGCGTTCATCGGCCTGCTCGCCGCGACGTACTCGCTCGCGCAGTTCCTCGCGGCGCCCACGCTCGGTCGGCTCTCCGATCGGATCGGGCGGCGTCCGGTCCTGCTCGCGTCGCTCGCCACCGCCGGCGTCGCGTGGGTGGCGTTCGGCTACGCGGGCGAGTCTGGCGCGCGGTTCGGGACGACCGCCGCGCTCGTGACGCTGTTCTGCTCGCGGGGCCTCGCCGGCGCGATGGGCGGGAACATCGCGGCCGCGCAGGCGTACGTCGCCGACATCACGCCCCGAGACCGACGGGCGGGCGCGCTCGGGCTGGTCGGCGCCTCCTTCGCGCTCGGCTTCGTCTTCGGTCCGGCGTTCGGCGGCCTGCTCGCCGCGGATCCGGTGGTGGCCCGCGCGGATGCGGTGTTCCCCGCGTTCGTTCCGGCGACGCCGTACTCGCTGCCGAGCTTCGCCGCCGCGGGGATGAGCTTCCTCGCGGTGGCGGTCGGCGCGCTCTTCTTGGAGGAGCCGAACCGGGACCGTTCGAGGGACCGCCGCACGACCGCGGTCGGCCAGTTCCGCGACGCGTTCTCCTCCGCCACGCTCCGCCCGCTCACGGCCGCGTACTTCACCGTCGCGGTGGCGTTCGCGGGCGTACAGGTGATGTTCATCCCGTACGTCGCCGACCGGTTCGGCTACGACGCGACCGCCGCCGCGTTCCTCCTCACGTACGTCGGCGTCCTCGGCGCGCTGAATCAGGGCGTCCTCGTCGGTCGACTCTCTCGAGTCGTTCCCTCGCGCACCCTCGTCGCCGCCGGCGCCGGAGTTCTCGCCTGCGCGCTCGCCGCCCTCCCGGCGACGGCCGGGGTGGGACGCGGCGTCGCGCTCGGCGGCCCGTCGTGGCTCACCGTCCCGCTCGTGGCGCTGCTCGTCGTTCTCGCGGGGCTCTCGCTGGGGAACGCGCTCGTGAACGTCTCGCTGGCGACGCTCGTCTCCGCGTCGGCCGACGACGCGGGGCAAGGGGCCGCCTTCGGCGTCACGCAGAGCGCGTCGAGCCTCGGGCGAACCGTCGGTCCCCCGCTGATGGCCGTCCTGTACACGGTCGCGATCGCGTCGCCGTTCCTCGTCGGGGCGGCGCTGCTCGTCCCCGTCGCCGTCGTCTTCGCCCGCCGAGCGAGAGCGTAGCAGCGCCCCGGCGATCGACGATCCGCGGCGGACGCGGCGGTACGATGCTTTTAGGCCGCTCGTCGCCGTCGTGACTGACGATGGTCTCCGACCTCGTCCCCGCGTGGCCCGCCGTCGGATCGATCGCCGGCGGCGCGGGGGCGCTCGGACTCGCGTGGGCGATCCGCGCACACCGCGGCCGCCCCGGAGTCGACTGGTTCCTCGGCGTGTTCGCCGCGCAGGCCGTCTGGTGTCTCTCGTACGGCGTCGGCCTGCTCGTCGCCGATCCGACGCTCCGCGCCGTTCTCGAAGCGACGACGTGGCTCGGCATCACGTGGACCGGGATCGCCTTCCTCGGCTTCGCGCTGGAGTACACCGGTCGCGGCGACGTGGTTCGGAGCCGGCTGTTCGCCGGCATCGTCGGCTTCGGTCTCCTTTCGACGGTGATACTCGCCACGAACGGGGTACACGGCGCGTTCTGGACCGGCTTCCGACTCGATCCCGCTTTCGGCGTGTCGACGGTCTCGTACGCCTTCGGGCCGTGGGCGTACCTCGTCGTCGCCGTGGAGACGGTCCTCGTCGCGAGCGCGGTGTTCCTGCTCGTCGACACCCTCCTGAGCTACGGCCCGCTCTACCGGCGAGAGAGCGCGGCGGTCGCGTTGAGCTCGCTGCCGCCGGGGTTCGCGCTCGTCGCGTGGACGCTCGAGCTGGGACCCGTCCCCCAGCTCCAGCTCGCGCCGCTCATGTTCGTCCCGCACGTCCTGCTCGACGCGTACGCGTTCAACCGTGCCGAGATGTTCGACCGATACCCGACCACGAGCCGTGCCGCGGAGCGGACCGCCATCGACGACCTCGCCGATCCGGTCGTCGCGCTCGCGCTCGACCGTCGGATGGTGCGACTGAACCCCGCCGCGGAGGCCCTGCTCGGCGTCGACGCGGAGGCCGCTCGCGATCGGCCGATCGACGACTTCCTCGACGTCTCCGTCGGGATCGGCGGGGGTGATGCGCCCGACGGGGGCGCCGACGGCGGCGGCCGCAGCGACGCCGACGGAGACGCCGACGACGGCGACGCTGGCGGGCCCAGCGATGCTGACGGCGAGGCCCTCACCGACGAGGTCTCTGTCGGAACCGGCGGCCGCCGCCGGACGTACGCGGTGGCGACCTCGCCGCTGACCGACCCCAACGGGACGCACGTCGGCTACACCGTCGTCTTCTCCGACGTGACCGAGCGGGAGCGCCGCCGCCAGCAGCTGGAGGTGCTCAACCGAATCCTACGACACAACCTCCGCAACGACGCTGGAGTGGTGGCGGGATACGGCGAGCTGCTCGTCGAGCGCCTCGACGACCCCGAACTGGCGCAGATGGCCGACGCCATCGATCGGCGGGCGGGCGCGCTCGCCGCGCTCGGCGAGAAGGCCGGAACGGTCGAATCGCTGCTCTCCGCCGCCGACCCCGAGGCAGTCGCAGTCGACGACCTCGTTCGGTCGGCGGTCGCCGACGCGCGTGACCGGGCGCCCGACGCGAGCATCGAACTCGCGCTCGGCGACGGGGGATCGAGCGGAGCGACCGCAGACGCCGCCGACCCCGACTGGACGGCCGAACTCAGGAGCGACGCGCTCCGAGCGGTCGTCGAGAACGTCGTTGAGAACGCGCTGGACCACCACGACGGAGAGGGCGTCGAGCGCGACGACGGCGGGCCGTGGGTCCGCGTCGGACTCCGCAGAGAGGCGGTCTCCGGAATCGGAGCGGACGGCGGGCACGGGGACGCCGGAGCCGGCGGTGCCGCCGGCGAGCGCGACGACCGCAGCGAGCGATTCGTCCTCACCGTCGCGGACGACGGCCCCGGGATCCCGGACCAGGAGGTGGACGCGATCGAATCGGGCCGCGAGACGGCGCTCGAACACGGCTCCGGGCTCGGAATGTGGGTCGTCGAGTGGGGCGCCAGCGCGCTGGGCGCCGACGTCGACTACGCCGACCGCGACCCCCGCGGGACGCTGGTCACGGTGCGGATTCCGGTCGTGGACTGATCAGAACGCCCGCACTTCGCCGTACGCCTGCGCTTTCAGGCGATCGTAGCGCTCTCCCGAGTCGAGCACCCATTTATATTCGAAGCCGGGTGGCGGGTTGCCCATCCAGTCGAGGAACGAACGGGTCTCATCGACCCCGAAGCGAATCGTTTCCCGATTGTACGTCGGTGAGAGGTCAACCTCCTCGAACAAATTCAGAAGGTAGTTCTGACGGTTATTCCGGTTTCGTATCCGTATTGCGGCCCTTGGCTGGCCGTACTCTTGAACATCTAGGTATCCGTCACAGACGTACCACATACGGGCGATCTCTGGCGTTAACGAGAGGTGTTCTGGGAACCGTTTCTCACCGGACTGATACCACTGTCGAAGCGACCGCATAAACGGATGTGACCGGGATATAACCGTGTACATATTATGTAGTTCTCGGCCTTGGCATCCGGACTAAATCCCGACTCACGGTTATTACGTGCCAGTTCTGCTGCCGTCTTTTTCAAAACGACACCGGTACTCAAGATCCCCATTTCGTGATCGAACCACTCCAAAAATTGCTTGTTAACCATCGGGAGACGGAACAGGCCGTGAGACCCGTCGTTTGTCTTTGGGACGGATCCGTCACCCATGAAACAGCCGATAAGAATCTCGCGAAGATACGTGGGAATCTCAGGGTAGGTACAGCGACCGCGAGCCCAGTGACTGCCGACCCGTTTGAACGATTTTTCCGCATCCTGGACACGTTTCCCTAGGCAATTCAGTCGCTCTGAATGCGAGGTGCTAACATATACGTTGTGTGTCCGAGCCCCTCCGCGAAGCCGTAGTGGAGTTTGACGGGGAACTCCTCGCCCAGCTCGATGGTGACCTCGGCGTCGCCGGGGATCGCCTTGTTCATGTCTTTCAGGTAGTCGAGGCTGAACAGCGAGTCGGCGGGGCCGGCGGTGAGCGCGATGAGGTCCTCGCGGGTGAGTTCGAGGTCGACGTCGTCGGTGTCGCCCTCGGCCTCGATGAAGAACGCCTCGTCGGTCTCGTCGACGCGGAGCCGAATGTGGTCGGAGACCATGTCGGCGGCCTTGATACCGCGGTCGATCTGCGCGCCCTCGACGACGATCTCGGCGGCGAGATCGAGGTCGGGGATGTCCGGCTCCTGGCGGATCGAGTCGGGGTCGATGAGCGCGAGGGTGTAGCTGAGTCCGTCGATCGCGATGTGGAGCTTTCGGGTCTCCTCGTCGAGTTCGAGGTGGATCAGGTCGCCCGAGTTGGCCATGCCGGCGATGTCCTCGAGCCGGGCGAGGTTGACGCCGATGACCCCGCCGTCGGCCTCGTAGGACTCGAACGCGGCGGCTTCGAGGGTGAGGTCGACCATCCCCACGTTGGCGGGGTCGACGGCACGGATCGAGAACTCGTCTTCGTTTAAGCGGATCTTGCACTCGTCGACCAACACGCTCACCGAATCGAGCGCGTCCTGAAACGTCGACGCGCCCACGATGGCCTTGAACATATACGGTCAACTTGGGCGGTATCACCTAAAAAGGCACCCGATCGGACCGGCACGGAAACGCTCAAAACGACCGGATCAGCCGGCCGATCACGATCGCGAGCGTCACGACGGCCCGCCACAGTCGGAGCCGCTCGAGGCGGTATTCGAGCGGTTCGTCGCCGTCGGCTGCGCCGTCCTCGGGCGACGAGGCGTGGTCTGGCGACGGTGCACACTCGGGCGGCGGTTCGTCGTCGCCGACTCCGCGAGTCTGCTCGGCCTCGCCGGCGGTTCGCTGTGTCGGCGTCTCGGTCGGTTCCGATTCGTCGGCGCGGTCGCTTCGCATCGGTGTCGGATCTGTCTCGTCGTCCATCATCACTCGCGGCCGAGACGGCGGCCGCAGACGGAGTAGGACCTTAATTCATAAATACTCGAGCCGAACGGAAGGTGAAACTGAAACGCTGTCGCCTCGGCGTCGCCCGACCGCCGCGCGTCGTTCTCCCGGGTCGGACCGGCGTCAGATCAGCGGTTCGACGATCTCCGTCCCCTCGGCGAGGAGGTCGTCGACGGCGTCGTCGCTGTCGGCCTCCGCGTACACGCGAAGCATCGGCTCGGTGCCGGAGGGCCGGACGAGCAGCCACGAGCCGTTCTCCAAGAGGAGCTTGAACCCGTCGAGCGTGACGACCTTCGCGACCGAGTGGCCGCACACCGACTCGGGGATGTGGTCTTCGAGGTCGTCGAGGACGCCGTCCTTTCGCTCGTCCGGGCAGTCGAGTGAGACCTTCCCCGCGGCGATCTGGCCGTACTCGTCGAGGAGGCGATCGACGCGCTCGTCGAACGGCTCCGCGGCGTGGGTGCCGGCGGCGAGCAGCGCCATCAACACGCCGTCCTTCTCGCGGACGTGCCCGCGGAGCGTGAACCCGCCGGACTCTTCGCCGCCGAACAGCGCGTCGTGTTCGCCCATCGCCTCGGCGACCCACTTGAACCCGACCGGCGTCTCGTACACCGCCTCGCCGTGCGCCTCCGCGATCCGGTCGACGAGGAACGTCGTCGAGACGGTGCGGACCGCCGGTCCGGAGTCGTCCTCCAAGAGCCGGTCGTAGCAGGCGGCGTAAAAGAGGTTCGCGTCGAGGACGCCGCGATCGGGCGTGACGACCGCGATCCGGTCGGCGTCTCCGTCGTTGGCGATCCCGAGGTCAACGTCGCTTTCCGGATCCGTCACGCGGTCGGCCAGCTCGCCGAGGTGTTCGGCGCTCGGCTCCGGCGACTCGCCGCCGAAGGTCACGTCCCGGTCACAGCGCAGCCGGACGACCTCCGCGCCCGCGGACTCCAACAGCGCGTCCGTGACGCCGCGGCCGCTGCCGTGCATCGCGTCGTACGCGACCGTGAGCCCGTCGAGGTCGGCGCCGACCAGTTCGCGGGCCGCGTCGGCGTGGGCGCTCACGAGGTCGACGCGCTCGATCGACCCGCGCTCGTCCTCGGGGAGCAGGTCGGGCTCGGCGAGGCGCGACACCACGTCTTCGGTCACCGCCGGGAGCGCGGGCGCGCCGTCGCTCGGAATGAACTTCACGCCGTTGTACTCCGGCGGGTTGTGCGAGGCGGTGACCATGCAGGCGCCCGCGAGCCCGCGGTCGACGATGGCGTACGCGATCACCGGGGTCGGGGCGTCGCGCTCGGGGAGGATCACGTCGAACCCGTTGCCGGCGAACACCTCCGCGAGGCTCTCTGCGAACCCCTCCGAGGTCTCGCGGGCGTCGTACCCGACCGCGACCGGCTCGTCGTGACCGGCCGCCTCGAGGTGGTCGGCGACCGCTTGCCCCACGACCCGCAACCGCTCGTCGGTGAAGGTGTCGAGCGTCGCCCGCCAGCCGTCCGTGCCGAACGCGATCTTGTCCATGTCCGCCGCATCGGCGGCCGAGATAATAAGGCCCGGTGTCGTTCGCGAGGCTTGCGTGGGCGATCTCTCGATCGACCGGGCCGCGGCGCCCGTCGCGCTCCCGACTCGTCGCGCTTTTGCGCGTCGCCGACGAACCGAACCCATGACTCGAATCGTCGCGATCTCCGGCAGTCGACGAGACGGGAGCACGACGCGGGCCGCGCTCCGCGTCGCTCTCGACGCCGCGGCGGACGCCGGCGCCGACACCCACCTGATCGACCTCGGCGCGGTCGACCTCCCCTTATATCACCCCGACGAGGACGCGCAGGGCGACAGCGAACGCCTCACGCGACTCGTGCGCGAGGCCGACGGCGTCCTCGCGGGGTCGCCGGTGTACCGCGGCTCCTACTCGTCGACGTTCAAGAACTTCCACGACTTCTGTGGAGCGGACGAGTACGCGAACACGGCGGTCGGCCTGCTCGCGACCGCCGGCGGCGGCTCGTACGGCGGGACGCTCGAACACCTCCGGTCGACGTTCCGGAACGTCCACGCGTGGACGGTCCCGCACGAGGTCGGCATCAGCGGCGCGTCCCGCGTCGTCGACGACGACGGGATCCGCGACGACGACCTCCGGGAGCGCACCGAGAAACTGGGCCGCGTCGTCGTCGCGCACGCGGAGCGGCTGCGCTGACCCGCGGTCCCCGGGCCTCGCGACTCAGAGCCGGTCCGTCTCGCCCTCGACGTACGCCAGCGTCCGCTCCGCCAGCGTGGGCACCTGAGTCTCCATCTTCGGATACAGCGGGTCGTCGCTGTCGTCGTTCCGGTGCCGCGCGAGGAACATCTCGCCGAGCCCGGCCATCTTGTAGGCGGCGAGCGCCCGGTAGAACCGCTCGTGGGCGAACCGCCGCCCCGTCGCCGCCTCGTACCGCTCGACCAGCTCGTCTCGAGTCGGATACCCCTCTCGCGCAGTGAACGTCGACATCAGGTCCGGCATCGCCGGCTCCGGATCGCCCTCGTCGTACC
>CAZNOA010000074.1:0-7400 GCA_964574565.1 uncultured Halobellus sp.
ACCTCACGGTCGCGGTCGACCCCGGTCACGGAGCCGCCTCGATCAGCTCGCCGCGGATCTACCGCGAACTGGGGTGTGAGGTGATAACCGTGAACGCGACGCCCGACGGGCACTTCCCGGGCCGCGAGTCCGAGCCCGTCGCGGAGAACCTCAACGCGCTCTCCCGGCTCGTCGCGACCTCCGACGCCGACGTGGGGATCGCACACGACGGCGACGCCGACCGGGGCGTCTTCGTCGACGAGAGCGGTGCGTTCGTCGACGGCGACACGTCGTTCGCGGCGATGGCGGACGCCTGTCTGGCGCCGGGCGACGCGGTCGTCAGCGCGGTGAACGTCTCTCAGCGGCTCGTCGACGTCTGCGACGCCAACGACGCGACGCTCGAACTCACGCCGATCGGCGCGACGAACATCATCACGCGGACGCGGGAACTCCACGACGAGGGAACAAACGTGCCCATCGCGGGCGAGGGGAACGGCGGTGTCTTCTTCCCCCCGTACCGGCTCTCGCGGGACGGAGCGTACATCGGCGCGCGCTTCCTCGAACTCCTCGCGGCCGCCGGCGGCGATCCGGTCAGCGACGTCGTCGCTCCCTACGCCGACTACCACTTCGTGCGACGCAACGTCGAGTACGCGGACGCCGACGAGCGCGACGACATGCTGGCCGCGGCGCGGGCGTACGTCGAGACCGCCGACGCCGAACCGAACACCACCGACGGCTACCGGCTCGATTACGGCGACGCGTGGGTGCTCGTCCGCCCCTCGGGTACGGAGCCGAAGATCCGGATCTACGCGGAGTCCGCCGACGCGGAGCGCGCGGAACGGCTGGCGACCGATATGCGGGTCGCGGTCGAGAGCGGACGGTAGCGGTCGAGAGCGGAATCGGAGCGAAGAGACGATAGCGCTCACCGACAGCACCGCGTTTAGCGGCCGGACGCTGCGTCGCGGAGACACCGACGCAGAGGTACCACATCCGTTATAAGAACCGGTGCAAATATATTAACTCAGTCTGTAGTAAGATTCAACATGTCTGTCACACCACCCGATGTCGACTCCCCCACCACGCCGTACAGCCCGACGAGTCCGACCGAGTTCGCGAGCATCCTCGAGAGCGAGACGGAGACCGTCACCGGCGCCGTCGCTGCCGGCACGATGACGCTGGGGGATCTAGACCGGTTCGTCGAAGGGGTCGACCGCGGCGAAATCGACGGACAACGGGGCATCGACGACGTCGTCCGGATCGTTCGCTCGCTGTTGGCCGAGGACGCTCCCGGCTGGGAGGAGATGGAAGCCGCGTCCGCGGCGACCGCGGTCTGAGGTCAGTTTGCGACGCTCTTCGTCTCTTTTCGTCGTTTAGGGGGTTCGCGTTCGAGGGTTTCGCGCTCGGGTTTCCGAGGCCGGCCTCACCGGTCGAGCGCCGAGAGCGTCTCGGCCGCCTCCCGCGCGGCCCTGAGATGTTCGCTCGCGCGACGCGGATCGTCCGTCGCCTCCGCCGCGCGAGCGAACCGCGTCAGCGTCCGCGTCAGCGACGCCCTCGCGTCGGCGACGGTGTTGTGTTCGGCCGGTTCGGACCCCGCTGGCGTCTGCAGCGGATCGGGCGCTGTAGCGGGTTCCGGGCCGTCGGCAGTGGTCGTGGAACCCCCTGACTGCGCGGCTGACGACGGAGCGGCTGCGTCTCGTCCCGGAGCGACGTCCCCGCGCCCCGATCGGGCCGTCCCGTTCCCGCCGATCGAGGGCCCCGGGGCGGACTCGTCCGGTCTCGTCCCCGCCGGTTCGCCGTTCGCCCCGTCGACGGCCTCCGGCTTCGGGTCCGTCCGGGTCTGGTGTTGGGGGTTCGTTCGTCCGTCCGCCGGTCGCGTCGCGGTCCCGGCCTCGCCCTGCACGTCCGCGGCGTCGACGGTGTGACAGGTCGGACAGAACTCCTGTCCGTCCTGTCGGAAGATCGGGTCGCCGCAGTCGTCGCAGTGGCGGTTCGTCATCGTCGCGCCCTTCAACAGGAGCTCGGACATCCGCTGTGTGTGTTCGCGCTTCTCGTCGTCGTCCGCGAGCTTCTCGCGGAGCTTCTCTCGTTCCGCCTCTTTGTCGAACTCGTCGCTCATGGGCGGACGAACGTCTTTCACGAGCAAAAGTCCGGTGGGCTCGGGACGGGTCGGAGAGCCGGTGACCGAGGGACGCCCCGGTTGCCGAGCCGCCTACTCCTCGGTGATCGTGCGGTCGTCCGGATCGAGCTCGCCGCGGTGGATCTTGGAGCCGTCCTGTGCGACCTGTCGGCCGAGCACCGCGCATTTCACGCGCATCGGCGAGATCTCGACGCCGAGCATCTCCGTGATGTCGTCGGTGTCGAGCTCGTGGAGCTCCGCGATCGACATCTCGTGGAGCCGCTCGGAGAGCATGCTCGCGGAGGCCATCGAGATGGCGCAGCCGTCGCCGGTGAACCGGACCGCCTCGATCGCCTCTTCCTCGTCGTCGAGGGCGATCTCCATTCGGATCGTGTCGCCACAGGAGGGGTTTTCGCCGACGTGCGTGAAGTCCGGATCCTCGAGTTCCCCGTAGTTACGCGGGTTCTTGTAGTGATCGAGGATCTGCTGACGGTACATATCCGATCCCAGTCCCATACTGCAGTTGGATACGGCGGTCCCGGTCAAAAGGGTTCCGTCGCCGGGTCGAAACGGCTCGTCCGGTCCGTCCTTCGGCCCGCTTCAATGCCACACGGACGCTGCTCGCGGCGACGGCCGACGCGCTGGCCGAGGACGGAAGGACCTACGCGTACGTGTCCTTCTCCGAAGAGCGGTCGGCTTCCGCGAGTCCGACAACTCTCGCTCGCGCACGCGAGGGCGAACTCGCTTTCCACGCGGGACGTTCGGGTTCGACCCCGCAGGCGACGTCGATGGCGTCTTGCTGCTCGTCGGCGAGCATGGCGGCTGAGAGGGGTCGGAGGAGAGTCAGAGCGGAACGAGCCGGATTGAACCTCACTCCTCGGACGTGAGCCGCTCCGCCGCGGGGGAGGATGAACCCGCGCCGACCGATTCCGTCGTGTCGGCCGTTCGGGCGTCCGTCCCGTCGCCGCTCTCGCGGACGAGCGCCCGGATCCGTTCGAAGATGCGGTCGTACTGGTCCCGCTGTGACCGCTTCTCGAAGTAGGCGTCGGCCCCGGCCGCGAGCGCCGTCGCCTCCGTGTCTTCGCTGCGACACGTGGTGTGAAACACGACCGGTACCTCGCGGCCGGCCGTCCGGAGCAGCTCGACGAGCGCGACGCCCGTCCCGTCGGGGAGCCGCTGTTCGGTCACGACGCAGTCGACCGCGTCGGCCGCGTCGAGGGCCGCCCCCATCTCGTCGACCGATCGAACGGTAAACCCGTCGGCGGACCCCTCCGCGGAGGCCGCCAACAAGTCCGCGGAGCTCGCGTCCGGTTCGACGTGAAGGAGAACGACGGAACCGCCGTCCTGCGTTGTGTCGTCGGCTGCCGTCCGAGATCGGTCCGTCATTGTGGATCAACCGACAGCCGCCGGACACCTATAAGCGGGAGATACTCAGTCCGGATTGCGCTGGATTAAATGCGTTTCACACTCCGGTCTTGCGGCTCGGACTCCGGAAAACGGCAGCATAGAAGGCGATACGGGAGCGCGTCAGGCGAAGAGGTCGCGCGCCTCGCCGACCGCCTCGACGAGCGCGTCGATCTCCTCGACGGTGTTGTAGATGTAGAAGGACGCCCGCGCGGAGGCGGCGACCCCCATCTCGTCGTGGAGCGGCTGCGTGCAGTGGTCGCCGGCGCGGATCGCGATCCCGTAGTCGTTGAGGATGCTGGAGAGGTCGTGCGCGTGGACGCCGTCGACGTTGAACGCGACGAGGCCGCCGCGCTCGTCGCCCGGCGGGCCGTAGATGTCGACACCGCCGAGCGCCTGCAGCTCGTCGTAGGCGTACTCGGCGAGGAGGTCCTCGTGGGCCTCGACGCGGTCCATCCCGAGGTCGTCGAGGTAGTCGATCGCGGCCGCAAAAGCGATCCCCTGCGCGATGGAGGGCGTGCCGGCCTCGAACTTCCAGGGGAGGTCCTCCCACGTGGAGTCTTCGAAGGAGACCCGCCGGATCATGTCGCCGCCGTAGAGATACGGCTGCATGCTATCGAGGATCGCCTCGCGGCCGTACAGCGCGCCGATCCCGGTCGGGCCGCACATCTTGTGTCCGGAGAAGGCGAGGAAATCGACGCCGAGCGCTTTGACGTCGACGGCGCGGTTCGGCACCGACTGGGCGGCGTCCGCGAAGATGAGCGCGCCGTGGTCGTGGGCGAGGTCGGCCAACTCAGCGATCGGATTCACCGTCCCGAGCGTGTTCGAGACGTGGACGACAGAGACCATCGCAGTGTCGTCGTCGATCAGCGCGGCGGCGTCGTCCATGTCGAGTCGCCCCTCATCGGTCACGTCGATGAAGCGCACGTCGGCGCCCGTCCGCTTGCCGATCTGTTGCCACGTCACCAGCGACGCGTGGTGCTCCATCTCGGAGAGGACGACGTTGTCCTCCGGACCGAGCTCTTCGAGCCCCCACGCGTATGCGACGAGGTTCATCGCCTCCGTCGTGTTCTTCGTGAAGACGATCTCCTCGCGGCCCGCGGCGCCGACGAAGTCGGCGACCGTGTCGTGGGCCTCTTCGTAGGCGACCGACGCCTCCTGGCTCAGCTGGTGGATTCCCCGGTGGACGTTGGCGTTGTAGCCGCGGTAGTAGTCCGCGATCGTGTCGACGACCTGATCGGGCGTGTGCGACGTCGCCGCGTTGTCGAGGTAGACGAGCGGCGTGTCGTCGCCGGGCCCTTCGCCGGGCGACTCCGGATCGCCGCCGACCTGCCGGTCGAGGATCGGGAAGTCGGCGCGGATTGCCTCCACGTCGAACGGGTACTGCTCCTGAACTCCCATTACCCTGTATCGGGCCCCGAGCACTAACACACCTTCGGTCCGGTACGTGTTGCCCGTGTCGCGGACGGACGGCCGTATAAATACTCTCCTGCACTCACGGGGACGGCTCTCCCTCGATCGCCCGTGCGGCCGCGAGCACCTCATCGTGGAGGTGGCCGTTCGAGACGACGAGCCCGGTCGAGTCGTGTCGCCAGCGGTTCCCCGCCAGATCGGTCGCCCGCCCGCCGGCCTGCCGGACCATGAACACGCCGGCGACGGAGTCCCACGGGTTCGCCCGGTGGTTCGAGATCGTTCCCTCCAAGCCGCCGGCGGCGACCGTCGGGAGGACGACCTGCGCGGCGCCGAGGCGACGCATGTCGCCGAACCCGTCGACGATCGCCTCGCAGGCGCGGGCGTACTCGTCACGGGCGTCGTGGTCCCACCACAGCGTCGGGTCGACGGCGGCCCGGCGCGGCTCGCGCACGTCGCTGACCGACAGTCGCTCGCCGTTTCGGTAGGCGCCGTCGCCGTCGGCGGTGTAGACGTCGCCGAGGGCGGGGCAGGCCGTGGCGGCCGCGACCGGCTCGCCGTCGACGACCGCCGCGACCGCGGTCCCCCACACGCGGATGTCGCGGACGTAGTTGTGGGTGCCGTCGATCGGATCGATCACCCACGCCGCGCCCTCCTCAGGGACGGTCTTCCGTTCCTCTTCCTCCTCGCCGACGACGGCGTCGTCCGGGAACGCCTCGCGGATCGCCTCGATCACGGTGCGCTGGGCGGCTCGGTCGGCCTCTGTGACCACGTCGTCGCGGCCCTTGCGCTCGACGCTGATACCGCTCCGAAACCGCTCGTTCGCGACGTCTCCGCCGGCCCGCGCCGCCCGCTCGGCCACGGCGGCGCGCTCGTCTGCATCGGTCATGCCCGGAATCCGGGCTCCCGACGCGTATAAACGTCGATTCCCCGGCGGTTCGAACGCCGTCAGTCGGTCGGATCTGCGGGGCGTCTGCCGCGGCTCAGCCGCGTTATTAACTCGTTTCCGAATCCGAGTATACTTAAGTAGGTCGAGGCGGTACCTGTGAGTATGGAACCCGAGGAAGCGGTTCGTCAGCTGGAGTACGCCATCGACGCCTCGCTCGACGAAACCGGACAGCGCACGGCCGCCGGCTACCGACCGACGTTCGAGCGCGTCGCCGCGAACGCCGACGGCGAGGCCGTCTACGCGCTCGCCGGCGAGCTCACCGCGGAGGTCTTCGCCGGCGACCGACCGACTCCGGCGGAGGCGAACGCGACCGCGGAGCGCGTCCTCAGCGACCGCGCGTACACCGACGGCGGAAACTGAGTCGCTCGACGCCGTCAAGACCGTTTTCAGCCGCGCTTTCGGTCGCGGAGTCGCGGGTATCTCCGTGGCTTCGGCGGCTTCGGAGGCTCGCGTCGATCGCGCTCAGCTCTTAGCGCGGCGCTCGTCGGACGAGGAACAGCGTCGCGAGGACGAGCACGACGAACGCCGCGAGTCCGGCGAGGTCCGGAAGATCGAGTCCGCTGGCCTCCTCGACCGCGCCGCTGTCCGCGGCTCCGGCGTCCTCCTCCCCTGAACCGGCGTCTCCGACGCCAGTCTCGATGCTCGCGCCGGCCTCGGTCGGCTCTGTAACGGTCACGCCGTCGACCGTCGTCGACGCCGTGACC
Organism: uncultured Halobellus sp.; assembly: GCA_964574565.1. Lineage (GTDB taxonomy): Archaea > Halobacteriota > Halobacteria > Halobacteriales > Haloferacaceae > Halorubrum. The sequence goes on from CAZNOA010000074.1 coordinate 6,563, forward strand.
GCGTCGCCGTCGACGACGAGGTCGTACTCGCCGGCGTCGTCGACGGTCAGAGTCACCGACCCCGTCGCCGCCTCACCGGGAGCCGCGTCGACCGCGAGCGGCTCGCTTGCGACCGCCGACTCCGCCTCCGTCGACGCCCCGTCTTCCGGACCCTCGTCGGCCGCGGGTTCGGCGCGCAGCTCCAGCGGCTCGTCCGTCGCCGGGGCGGGACCGACGCTCGCGAGCGTCACGTCGACGTGGATCTCCTCGCCGGGCGCGACCGTCTCCGCCGAGGGGGTCGCTGCCTCCGGGGTCAGCGCCGGGCGCTCGATCGCGACCGCGAACGCCGAGAACCCCTCGGACGTGGCCGCGATCCGGACCGTCCCGTCGTCGGCGTCGGTCACGGTCGTCTCCGTGGCGACCCAGCCGTCGCCGGTCCCGTGGTAGACGGCGAGCCGGTCGGGGGCGACGCCGGCCTCATCGAGGCGGTCGCGGTCGACCGCGACGGTCGCGGTCGCCTCGTCGATCGGCTGGTCGGGGTCGTCGAACGCGACCGTGTAGAAGCCGAGGGGGTCGACGCCGGGCGGCAGCGACGCGACATCCGGCGGTCGCTCGGTCGCGCCCGCGACGCGGAACCGCACGTCGCCGGGGGCAGCCCGGACGAAGGTCAGGCGGTCGAGCCGGACGGCGGGGTCGCCGACGTGGAGCCCGTCGAGGTCGACTGCGGTGTCGGCGCCGCCGATGACCGAGAGCAGTTCGACCTCGCGGACGCTCGGAGTCGGTCGCTCTATCGAGACGACCGGGCCGCTCGTGGCGCTCGGCGAGTCGTCGGCGTCCGGGTCGTCAGCCGGCGCTTCCG
>CAZNOA010000075.1:0-7366 GCA_964574565.1 uncultured Halobellus sp.
CTCGTCGATCGAGACCGGGCGGTCGTCGAACGGAATGAACGGGGTGTGGGCGTTCAACAGCGTCGTCTTCCCCACGCCGGTCGGGCCGGCGAAGAGGACGGCGCCGCGGTGTTCGTACAGCAGCCACAGCAGGGTGACGAGCTCGGTCGACAGCGTGTCGCGCTCGATCAGGTCGACGGGCGTCATCGCGTCGGCGCTCTGTTTCCGGATCGAGACGTGAGGGCCGCCCTCAGAGATGACCGGCAGCGCCACCGCACAGCGGACCGTCTCGTCGACGCCGTCGATATCGAGGTTCACCTTCGCGGACGGGGTGGAGGCGTTGAGCTCGGTCCCGTCGCGGGCCGCCAACCCGGTGACGACGTTGACGAACGTCGTCTCGTCCTCGAAGGCGAGGTTGGTCGGGACGCGGCGGCCGGCCTCGGGGCTGTCGTCGCCGCGACGGCCGTCTGCCGGCCCGTCGCTGCGGCGGCCGTCTACCGGCTCGTCACCGTCCGTCTCGTCGCCCGCGCGCCCGAGGATCGACGCCCGGGGGACCACCTTCACGCGCTCGCCGACGCGGTTGGCCTCGACGTCTTCGAGGTTCGGGTCCCGGATCGGCACGGTGAGGATCCCCTCGCCGACGAAGTCACGCAACACGTAGTACGCGAGGTCGTCGAGCCGGTCGTGGGCGTACCGCGAGTCGACCGGCGGGGCCGCGAGCCCGCGGTCGGCGAGCGCGGACCGGACCCGGTGGGTCGCCGCGTCGACCCACGCCCGGGTGTTGCGGGCGGTGAGCCGTCGCGAGAGGAACCGGCGAGCGTGTTCGGCGACGAACGCCTCGCGGTCGGCGACGACATCGTTGACGGTCGTCTCCCAGATCCGCTCTTTACACTCCTCGATCAGCTCCTCGTCGCCCGGCAGCAGGTCGGGTTCGAGGACGGCGTACTTCGTCTCGAACGCGTCGGCGCCGAGCAGCCGCTCGCGGTAGACGACCACGTCGACGGAGAGTCCGGCGAAGCCGACCGCGTACTGGGCGAGCCGCTCGGCGGCGACCCGCTCGACGTAGTCGGCGTCGGCGTCGATGCCGGTCTCTAACGGCGCGAACGTCTCCGTGTGGACGACGAGTTCGCGGTCGTCGCCCACGTCGGCCACCTCGATCCGATCGTCCAAGGCGACGGGCGTCAGCTCGCCGAGCAGCCGGAGGTCGCGGAGCGCGTGGTAGTCGATCCGACGGCGGGCGGCCGGGCTCGCGTCGAGCAGCCGGTCGAGCGCCTGCGCGTACTTCGGCTCGAAGCCGGCCGCGGCGCGCTCGACGACCCCCGCACGCGTGAGCGGTCGGCGGTGGCGCACCGCCGAGAAGTGAGTGTGCACTCGCTCGAGCGCCCGCTCGTCGGCGGGCGAGAGCGGCGGTTCGCGGGCGTCGTAGCCGAACCGACCGCCGTCGCGTTCGCGAATCGTCGCGACGACGCCCGGTTCGGACTCGTACTGCGCGCGGACGTCGGGCGCGTACCACGCCTCCGGGTCGTCCGGCGGGACCGGCGCGGGCACCGAGCCGCCCGCGTCGTCGGTCGACCCGTCGACGATCCGGAGGGTCGGACCGTCGGTCACGTCGACCCCCTTCTCGCCGCCGTTCGGGTTGCGGGCCGAAACTCCCTCGCACCGTCCGCGCGTCCAGTCATCGTTCGGTCGTTTGCGCCTGACGCCTACCCGTTTGTAAGCGTTTTCTCTCGAACTGACAGGTCGTTTCAGCTATGAGAAACGTTCGGATCGACCGACTGTGGCGTGGTGCACTCGGAGGCTCACGGGTACATGGCAGAAAGCCTTGCGGCAATTATGATGTATTATTATTCGTGAATGAATACGTCGATCGGATGCGTACGCTCGACCGACTGGAGCAGGTGGGAGAGTTCACGAGCAAGTACTTCGTGGTATGGGTCGTCGTCGCGTCCGCCGCGGCGTTGTACACGCCTGGAGCGTTCACACCCATCGCGGAGTATATCACGCCCCTTCTGGGACTCATCATGCTCGGGATGGGGCTGACGCTCACGCCTGCCGACTTCACGCGCATCGTCGAGCGCCCGCGGGACGTGGTGATTGGCGCGGCGGCGCAGTGGCTCCTGATGCCGACGTTCGCGTACGCGCTCGTCGTCGGCCTCGGAATTCCGTGGGAGGTCGGTATCGGACTGATCCTCGTCGGGGCAGCGCCCGGTGGGACCGCGTCGAACGTGATGACGTACCTCGGTCGGGGGGACGTGGCGCTGTCGGTGACGATCACGACGGTGACGACGATCGCCGCGCCGCTCGTGATGCCGGCGTGGATCGTCGCCCTGGCGGGTGAGCAGATCACGGTGACGTTCGCGCAGCTCTCGGAGACGATCATCTGGGTCGTGCTCATCCCGGTGATCGCGGGACTTGTCATCCGGCTGCTGCTCGACCGATACGCGCCGACCGCGGCGAAGGCGGGACTCTCCGTGTTCCCGGCGATCAGCGTGATCGCGATCGTCGCGATCGTCGCCGCGGTCGTCGGGCTGAACGTCGAGGAGATCCTCACCGCGAGCGCGCTGATCCTCGCCGCGGTCGTCTTACACAACGGGCTCGGACTGGGCGCCGGTTACGGCGTCGGAAAGCTGACCGGGATGACCGAGGACCGCGCTCGGGCCTGCGCCTTCGAGGTCGGCCTCCAGAACAGCGGGCTGGCTGTCGCGCTCGCCGTCGCCTTCTTCGATCCGATCGCGGCGCTGATCCCCGCGCTGTTCAGCGTCTGGCACAACGTCTCGGGGCCGGCGTTGGCGACGTACTTCACCCGCCGCGACGGTGAGCCGATCACCGAGTACGAACCGGCGGTCGGTGCGGACTAACAAAGTGAACCGGGGCGTGTGAGGTCTGCCGGCTATCACAACCCGTCAGCTCGATGCCGTTGGCAGCGTCTATTATAGCGCGAAGTAATCAAGGTGTATTGTAGTTTATTTGCATTACAATTCATCCGTTCCTCACGGAGCGATCTCTGTGAACGATCAGATATTCTTCGTTCGATACCCACCTTATACGTTTAATCGGCTAATACTGTTCAGTTGAGGGAGACGCTACGGTCGCCGCTGGGCCTCACATTTATTGTATTATATTGTGCTTTCTACACAATATACAAGTGGCCGCAGGTAGTATTGTGCAACAGACGCATCGCACCATTCGAGACTGGTTGGCGATGCGGGAGACGATGACGGAAGAGAAAAACACAGACTCGACGCTCAGTCGTATCGGACGCACAGCAGCGACGCGCCGGAAGGCGGTGTTCCTCGCGGTGATCCTCCTCCTCGGCGTGTCGGTCGTCGGGATCGCCGGCGTACAGATGAGTCTCGGCATGGAGCTGTATGTCGACGACGACTCCAACACGATGGCCGACTGGAACGAGATCCAGTCGGACTTCGATAAGGGGAACGTGATATTCGTCGTCGTCGAAACCGACGACGAGACCGACCTCCACGACCCGGAGACGATGCGCGCGTTCTCGGACCTCTATCGGTCGTACTACGACGAGGTCGACGCCGCGGCGCTCGTCACGAGCCCGGCGCATCCCGTAAAGGCCGGACCGGGCGGGGGAGAGATCCCCGACACGGAAGAAGAGGTACTCCACTCGCTGAACCACTCCTTCAGCGAACACCGGTCGAACATGGGGGTGATCGCCAACCTCTACCCCGACATGCAAGACCACGAGGAGTACCAGCGTATCCAGGGAGACCTAGAGGCCGAAGCGTATCCGGTCGGCGTCGAGAACGGCGAGGCGATGTTCGAGAGCGCCGACACCGGTGTCATCATCGTCCAGTACGGCGACGTGGACATCCCCGAGGACCGCGACGGCGACCTCTTCGGCTTCCTGCCGCCGAGCGAGGCGGAGATCGTCGAAGACCAGATCCGCTCGGTCACCGCGGCGTCGGACCTCCCAGAAGGGGCCGACGTGACGGTCACCGGCTCGCCAGTGTTTGAAGAGGCGGCGTTCGGGCTGCTCTTGCCCGAGATGATCGAGCTGTTCGCGCTCGCGCTGTTCGTCATCGTCGCGCTGGTCACGGCGGTGATGCACGGGCGGCTTCGCCGCACCCGACGCGTCGTACTGCCGCTGGCGACCACGTTCGTGGCGCTGATCGCGATGCTCGGGATGATGGGTTTCGTCGGGTTCTCGTTCAACGCGATCATGCTCGGCGTGATGCCGGTCGCGCTCGGGCTCGGCATCGATTACGGGCTGCAGATCCAGACCCGGTACGTCGAGGAGCGCGAGGCCGGGCGACCGCCGACCGCCGCAGCGGCGACGGCCGCGGGGACGACCGGCCGCGCGTTAGCGCTCGCGCTCGGAACCACCGCGGTCGGACTCGGCTCGCTGCTCGCCGCGCCGGTGCCGCCGGTGCGACAGTTCGGCGTCACCGCGGCGTTCAGCGTGTTCGCAGCCATGGTGTTGTCGCTCACCCTGTTGATCGCGCTGCTCGTGACGTTCGACGAGGGTGATTCCGGAGCGATATCGGACGACAGAGACACCGCAGACCCGACGAGTGGGGCGCCTCGTGAGCGATCAGGCCTGCGCGCCGACGGCGGGCGGCGAACGGGAGACCACGGCGGCGACGACGAGACGTCAGCGGCAGGCAGGCTCGAAGGCGTCTTCAGTCGCGTGGGGGGGCTCGTCTCCGCTCGCACGGCGCTCGTCGTCCTCCTCGCCTCGCTGCTCGTCGTCGGCGGGGCGGCGGCGTACCCGGCGGTCGACACGCGGACAGACATGTTGGACTACTGGCCGGACATCGAAGAGCGGCAGGACATCCGCGCGCTCGAAGAAGACGTGCCGAGCCCGAACGTGTTGTACGTCGTCGTCGAGACCGACGACGCATACACGCACGAGGCGTTCACCGATCAGCGGTCGTTCCAACACGAGCTCGAATCACACGACCACATCGTGACCGTCATGAGCACGCCGCGGGCGATGGAGATCGGGGAGACGAGCCCCCCGGCCGCCGGCCCGTCCAGCGATGCGATTACCGAAGCGGGCCAGCCGTTTGACGAACACCTCGAACTCAGAACGCGGGTCGACCGTCCGCCGCAGCTGGGGCTCACTCCCGCGGATCACCCCGACCGGCTCGTCGTGCAGGTGTTCGTCGAAGACGTCGAGGGCGAGACCGAGCGGGCGGTGATCGATTACGTCGACGACACCGCCGACGAAGCGCTTCCGCCCGGCTACGACGCCCGCGTCACCGGACAGATGGTGCTCAACCGGAACGTGATAGAGAACGTCACGTCCGGGCTGACGCGAACGACCCTCGTGAGCTTCGGCCTCGGGGCGGTGTTCCTCGGTCTCGTGCTCCGGTCTGGCCGTGAGTCGGTACTCCTCGTCGGGAGCGTGGCCGGGAGCGCCTTCGCGCTGACCGCGGGGGGGATGTACCTGTTCGGCGTTCCGTGGAACCCGCTGACGGTCACCACCGCCGCGATTGTGCTCGGCGTCGGGATCACGTACGGGATCCACGTGTACGAGCGGTTCCGCGAAGAGATCGCAAGCGGGCAGGCTCCGGAGGCGGCGATGCAGACCGCCATCGTTCGCAAGGCTCGCCCGGTCGTCGGGTCGGGCGCCACGACGATGCTCGGGTTCGGCGTGCTGGTGGTGTCCGACTTCCCGGTGTTGTCGAACTTCGGGATCGCCATCGCGCTCGCGATGGGGATGGCGCTCCTGACGGCGTTCGTCGTCATGCCGGCGGTCGCACTCGGGCTTGCCCGTCGCGAGCACGTACCGGTTCGGGCGTGATGGCGTTTCCTTCCCGTTCAATCCGGTCTGTTCGGGCGTGATGGCGCCCGCCGTCTTTTTACGTAGCTCGACGATACCGATCGTATGCGCGCAGCCGTCTTCAACGAGCCCGGCGACATCGGCGTCGAACAGCGACCCCGCCCCGAGATCGAGGCCCCGACCGACGCGATCGTCCGCGTGACTCACACCGCGGTCTGCGGCTCGGACCTGTGGTTTTACCGCGGCGACAGCGACCGCGACCCCGGGTCGCCGGTCGGCCACGAGCCGATGGGGATCGTCGAGGACGTAGGCGACGACGTCACCTCGGTCGCGCCGGGCGACCGGGTGCTCGCGCCGTTCGCCATCTCCTGTGGCGCCTGTGAGTTCTGCCGGAAGGACCTCCACACCTCCTGTGTGAACCGCGACTCGTGGGGCGGCGACAACGGGGGCGGCCAGGGGGAGTACGTCCGGTCGACGCACGCCGACGGCACGCTCGTGCGGGTCCCGGACCGTTACGCCGACGACGAGGCGGCGCTCCGGTCGCTGCTGCCGCTGACCGACGTGATGGGGACCGGCCACCACGCGGCGGTCAGCGCCGGCGTTGAGGCGGGGTCGACGGTCGCCGTGATCGGCGACGGCGCGGTCGGGCTCTGCGGAGTGCTCGCGGCCCGCCGGCTCGGCGCCGAGCGGATCGTCGCCGTCGGTCACCACGAGGACCGGCTCGAACTCGCGGAGTCGTTCGGCGCGACCGAGACCGTCTCCGAGCGCGGGGAGGCCGCGGTCGAGCGGATCCGCGAGCTGACCTACGGCGGACCGAACCACGTGATGGAGTGCGTCGGTGCGGCGAGCGCGATGAACGCCGCGATCGACGCGGTCCGGCCGGGCGGCACGATCGGCTACGTCGGCGTCCCGTACGGCGTCGAGGAGGAGGGGCTCGACGTGTTCGGCATGTTCGGCGACAACGTCACGCTCGCCGGTGGCGTCGCACCCGTCCGGGCGTACGCCGAGGAGCTGATGGCCGACGTCCTGCAGGGCACCCTCGATCCCGCGCCGATCTTCACCGAGACGGTCTCGCTCGACGAGATCGACGAGGGGTATCGGATGATGGACGAGCGCGAGGCGATCAAGGTGCTCGTGAAGCCGTGACGCCGTGACGTCATGAAGTCGGAGAGGGGCACTCCCTGCGATCGGCTCGGGGAACCCGATCTGCCGAAAAGCCGCGTTTAAACCCGTCTACTCGTCGTATCGGCACAACGTTTAACAGTGCGCAACCCATGTTACCTGTTGTCATGTGCCACCATGTAGACGAGGCGCTTTCTTGGGAGGAGATCCAAGAACGTCACCGGTCCGAGGAGGCGGACGAACGGCGCGAGGACGGCCCCGACGTCGACGCGGTTGACGAGCCGGCGGGCGAGCGCGAGGAGCCCGAGCCCCCGGCCGAACCGCAGGTCCCGGCCGACGACTGACGCGGCCGGGAACGATCCCGTCTCGAACCCCGATATTTTATCAACGCTACTGTTCGGAGCCGTGCGGATCACGCTCGACCGTCGACGCAGTCGAGCGCCGTCGATTGGGATGAAGAAACGCGGTTGAGAGACCGGGCACAACATATTAACTCGGTTTCGAGTCCCTGAA
>CAZNOA010000076.1:0-7271 GCA_964574565.1 uncultured Halobellus sp.
CTTCTCGCGGTCGACGAAGTCCGGCAGCGACTCGACGACGATCCGGTCGCGGTCCGCGAACGTCTCGGCGATCGCCCGCCGTGTCTCCGCCGGGACCTCCCGCTCGTCTAGGAACGACCCCGACGTGTAGATCTTGATGAGTTCAGCGGGAGCGTCCGCGTTCTCGCTCTCGTGGTCGAGACAGACCTCGATCTGGTTCATCAGGTGTTCGTGGCTCACGCTCCCGCCCTCGACCGACTCGGCGACGTAGCCGCACATCGTACAGCCGCCGGCGCGGGCCCAGCGACAGCCGCCCGTGTTCAAGATGATGGTGAGGGAGTTCACGACCCCGTCCGGTGTGTTGTCCTCGTCGATCCACACGCGGGTGGGCTGGGTCGGGTCGTACGTCTCCGAGCGCTCGGCGCGGATGTCACGCATCACGGCGTTGTGCGCGTCCATCCCGCGCCCCTGCTCGTACGCGTCGGGGCTCGGCTTGCTCATTGCCGGAGTAAGCGGCCGCTCGCGTAAAGCCGTGTCGTCATCGCGAGCGCCGTCGCCGCCCCGAGCCGCGACCGCGCCGCCGTCCGTACACCGCCACCGCTGCCGCGCCGATACTCGCACCGACGGCGTTGACGGCGACGTCCCGCCACGCGAACGTCCGCCACGGGATCTGTGCCTGCAACAGTTCGATTCCGAAGCCGAACGCGACCGCCCCGGCGACCGCGAGGAGGAGTCCCCGCGACGTTCGACCCGTCAGGCGGGTCGCGAGCACGGCGAGAACCGCGTACCCGACGACGTGGAACGGGTCCGTGAGTCCGATCGAAAGCGGAACCACGCCGCCCTCGCCGCCACCGCCGCCGAACACGCCGCTCGGGATCGGCATGACCGATGCGATCACGAGCAGGAATGCGAAACCCGCGGGTCCCCGCCAGCGATCCGGTCCCGACCGTCGCGGGTCGCGCTCGGCTTCGGTCACGGTACCTCCTTCTCGCCGGGAGAGTTAGTGGTCACGCCCCGCGGCCGGACGATCGACCGCCGTCACCGGTGAAACCGCTCGGCGTCACAGTCTGCTCCTCTGACGAGAACACCGGCGTCGGACGCGCCGCAGTCGACTGGTTTCGGCCGCTCCGCCGAACTGGTTATATATAAAACACGACCGGAGATATCGCCGCCTGCGTAACCGGTATCGGTTATCTCTCGAGGTGAACAACTAACACGCTGTGGTCCGTCTATAATGAACGAGCATTACATGACTGAAATGGGCGGCTACAGAGACCGAGTTGCACAGGTCGATCTCGGGGACAACGAGGTCAACTACCGGGGCATCGACGACGAAGACGCGAAGAAATACATCGGTGCGCGCGGGCTCGGGGTAAAGTACGTCTTCGACGCCGGCCCCGACGTGGACCCGATGGGACCGGAGAACCGGCTGGCGTTCATGACGGGGCCACTCACCGGGACGCAGACCGTGATGAGCGGCCGGATCGCGCTGGTCACGAAGTCTCCGTTGACGGGGACCGTCACCGACTCTCACCACGGCGGTTGGTCCGGGGCGCGGCTCAAGTGGGCCGGACTCGACGGGGTCCTGCTCGACGGCGAGAGCGACGACCCGGTGTACCTGCTCGTCGAGGACGGCGACGTCGAGGTCTGCGACGCCTCCCACCTCTGGGGGAAAGGCGTCCACGACACGATCGACGCCCTCGACGAGGAGCTCGACGGCTCCGTCGGGAAGAACATCTCCGTCATGGCCATCGGACAGGGCGGCGAGAACGGCGTCCGCTACGCCTGCGTCATCAACGAGGACGACCGCGCGTCCGGCCGCGGCGGCACGGGCGCCGTCATGGGCGCGAAGAACGTGAAGGCGGTCGTCGTCAAGAGCGGCACTCGGATGCCGAAACCCGCCGACCCGGAGACGTTCCAGGAGGGATACCAGCAGTCGATGGAGGTAATTCGCGAGTCGGACGTCACGGCGCCCAACGAGGGGGGGCTCTCGATGTACGGCACCAACGTCCTGATGAACGCGACCGAGGAGATGGACGGCCTCCCGACGAAGAACGCGAAGTACACCTCCACCGAGGGATACCGCGACGCCGAAGGGACCGACATCGACGCCGAAGGGGTCTCCGGCGAGAACGTCCGCGAGAACATCCTCGTCGACGAACCCACCTGTCACTCCTGTCCGGTCGCGTGTAAGAAGGAGGTCGAGGTCCAGCTCCAGCACAAAGGCGAAGAGATGAACGTCCGCACGGAGTCGTACGAGTACGAGTCCGCGTGGGCGCTCGGCCCGAACTCCGGTCACTCCGACCGCGACGAGATCGCCCTGATGCTCCAGCGCTGTAACGACCTCGGCATCGACACCATCGAGGCCGGCAACATGATGGCGATGGCGATGGAGATGAGCGAGGAGGGGAAACTCGACGGCGTCGGCCACCTCGACTGGGGCGACTCCGAGACGATGATCGACCTCCTCGACGAGATCGGCCACCGCTCCTCGGACCTGGGTGACCTCCTCGCGGAGGGCCCCGACCGCGTCGCCGACGCGAAGGACGCGCACGGCAACAAGCTCTCGGTCAAGGGCCAGACGATGGCCGCCTACGACCCGCGCTGCATGAAGGGGATGGGGATCGCGTACGCGACCTCCAACCGCGGCGCCTGCCACCTGCGCGGCTACACTCCGGCCGCCGAGATCCTCGGCATCCCGGAGAAGGTCGATCCGTACGAGTGGGAGGGGAAAGGCGAACTCACCGCCACCTTCCAGGATCTGCACGCCGTCTCCGACTCCTTCGACATCTGCAAGTTCAGCGCGTTCGCGGAGGGGATCGAGGAGTACGTGCTCCAGTACAACGGGATGACCGGCCGCGACGTCAGCGAGGACGAGCTGTTCGAGACGGGCGAGCGGATCTACAACCTCGAACGCTACTACAACAACCTCGCGGGCTTCGACGGCGCGGACGACACGCTGCCGAACCGGTTCATCGACGGCCACCCGGACGCCATCCCCGGCACGGGCGCCAGCGAGGGCGAGCTCTGCGAGCTCGACGAGATGAAAGCCGAGTACTACGAGACCCGTGAGTGGGTCGACGGCGTCGTTCCTGACGAGAAGCTCGCCGACCTCGAGATCGACATCGGCCCAGGAACCGGCGTCTCCGCCGGCGACTCCGCGGCGCCCGCAGACGACTGAGCGCACTGCCCCCGATAGCCGAGCGCCCGGCCCGCGTCGGCCGTCGCTTCGCAGCGTATTTTTATGTGATTCCCGGCGGTAGCGTCCGCTATGGTCCACGACCCGCTCGCTCCCTCCGAGGCCCTTCGGACCCGCACCGGTACGGCGATCTCCGGCGTGAGCCTGCTGATTTTGGTCTACTCGGTCGTTATCATGGGGCAGCTCTTCTGGGGGATCCTGATCGCGGGGGTTCTCACCCTCGGACTGTACGTCACCTACCGGCTCCTCGCCGTGCTCGATACGGTCGCCGAGGCCGCGCTGCGGCACGCGAACGCGAAGGAGCGCGAAGTCGAGGTCGCGGAGACCGCCACCGCGGACGGGTTCGCTTCCGGGGAGTCGACACCGACCGACTCGGTTCTCACAGACCGCGAGGAGTGATCCGCCGACCGAAAGGCTGATCCGCCGACCGCTGACCCGAGTGCTCGGTCCGTGACCCTCACGCGAACACGACGAACCGGAACAGCCACAACACGACCATCCCGACGGTTATCGTCGCGAAGACGTTCTCGGTTCGCCACGCGACGGCGCCGGCGACCCCGCCCGCGATCAGCCGCTCGTCGGCCAGCGTCTCGACGACTGAGGGCTCGAGGGTCACCAGATCGGGGAGCACGAGCGCCGCGAGGACGGCGGGCGGAACGAATCTGAGTGGTCGTTTCACCGACTCGGGAACCTCGTCGATCCGCCCGAAGAGGTGGATAAAGGAGACCCGGAACCCGTACGTCGCGATCCCGATGGCGACGATGGCGACCCAGACTCGGGGTGAGCTGACGAGTTCCGGGACCCCGCCGAGCGACCCGATCATCGGTCCATCGCCTCCGTCACCAGCCCGACGACGATCCCGGAGGTCGCTCCGGCGAGCAGTCCGAGGTTGAGGGGGAGCCCGGCGGCGACGACGGCGACCGCGCCGCCCGCGACCCCGGCCGCGGTGGTCGGTCGGTCCTTCATCGCCGGCACGAGCAGCGCGAGGAAGACCAGCGGCACCGCGAAGGTGAACCCCCACTCGTCGGGGACGCCGGCGCCGACGACGACGCCGGCGACCGTGCCGACCTGCCAGACGAGCCACAGCGAGGCCGCCGCACCGAGGTAGTAGCGCCACCGGCTCCGCTCCTCGTTCTCGGTGAACTCGGCGACGGAGAGCGCGTACGCTTGGTCGGTGAGGACGTACGCGAGCCCCGCCCGGATCTTTCGGTCGTACTCCGCGAAGTACGGCGCGATCGAGGCCGAGTACATCACCATCCGCAGGTTGATGATCGCGGCCGTCCCGATCACCACCGCGAGCGGCGCGTTCGATCCGAGCAGGTCGAGCGCCGCGAGCTGCGAGGCGCCCGCGAACACGATCACCGACATCCCGACGGCCTCGACGAGCGTGAGGCCGGCGTCGACGGCGGCGATGCCCGCGACGAGCGCGAAGGGGACGATGCCGAGCATGAGCGGCGAGACGTCTCGGACGCCGGCCCACAGGTCGTCGTGGAAGAGCTTGCCGTCCATCAGGTCACTCCCGGGGGTACACCGGCTCGTCGTACTTCGCGGCGAGGTGGTCGGCGTGGTTCAGCTTCGTGCTCGCCTTCCGAAACGTACCCAGAAGCGAGTGGATCTCGCGTTCGGTGGGATGTGCCCGCCCGAGCAGCCGGCGCATCAGGAGGGCGTTCTTCTCCCGGTGGTGCGCCCGCTGGCCGGTCGACTCGAGGAACTCCGCGAAGTACTCGTGGAACCGCTCGATGTCGGGTTCGGCCGCGCGGGTGACGGTCGTGTCGGGGAGCTGCGTCTCGTCGACGGTGAGGTCGCGGAGCTCGTATAGGAGGACCGTCGCTGCCTGTCCGAGGTTCAACACGGGATACTCGTCGTCCGCGGGGATCGAACACACCTCGTCGAGCCGCGAGAGCTCCTCGTTGTTGAGCCCGCGCCCCTCCCGGCCAAAGACGATCGCGGTCGGCGCGTCGACCGTCCGCAGCGACTCCCGCAGCTCGGCCGGCGTCTTGAACGGGAACCGCTCGTGGCTCTGGTCGTCCTCGCCAGTAATCGCCGTCGTACCGACGGTGTGGTAGTTCTCGACGATCTCGTCGAACGTCACCTCCTCGGCGTTCGGGAGCACGTCCTCGCGTGCGTGACCCGCGAAGCCGTACGCCTCGCCGTCCTCGCGGAGCTCCGGCGGGTCGACGAGCTTGAGCTCCGAGAGCCCGAAGTTCTTCATCGCTCGCGCGATGGTGCCGACGTTGCCCGGCGTCTCGGGCTCGACGACGACGACGACCGGCCTTCGACGGGTCGGTCCGCCCTCCTCGTCACCCGATTTGGCGCCCTCTGTTTCGGTGTCCTCCGGCTCTGCGTTCCCCGGTTCGGCGCCGTTCATCGGTTCGACGGGTAGTCGGTCGAGAGGTCGACGTCGGACTCGGCTAACGCTTCCTCGCTCAGCCGGTCCTCGCTGCCGCCTCCGTCTTCTCCCGAGCTATCGTCTCCTTCCGTACCCGGCTCGTCCGCGTCGGTTTCGGCACCGCTCTCGTCGCCGTCCCCGTCTTTCGCGCCGGCGAGCTCCAGGATGTCGATCCGTTCGCCCTCGAAGTTCTCCTCGACGCGCTCTTGGATCTCCTGTTGGTCCGGGAGATCCGGGAGCCCCTCGGGGTCCTCTTCGACGTGTTCGACCGAGCCGTACCCCTCCGGGGCCTCGTTGCCCGCGGCGACCCACTCGTGGAAGCGGTCGCCGAACTCGACGGTGCCCGCGAGGTCGCTGCCGCCCGCCTCGCGGTACCAGTAGATCAGTTCCGGCTCGTGCTCCGCACACAGCAACACCTCGCCGTTCGGCTCGCCGTAGACGATCTCCGCCTGGTTACACCGGTGGACCTCGGCCTCGCCGTGGTCGAGGTAACAGACGTCGCACGGCTCCTCGATGAGACTGACGAGCCGGACGAGTCGCTCGCGGGGGTCCTCGGGGATCTCGTCGAGGGGCTTCAGCTCGTCGTCGTCCGTGAAGATCTCCGCTTCGTCGAACCGCCAGCCGCGGAGTCCGACGCTCACTTTCGCCATGGGCGACACTACACGAGGCGCGGATAAAAGCGCGTCCTTCCGTCAGTCGGCGAGAACCCCTCCGCGGCCGTCGAGACCGATATACGGCCGGAGCGCCTCGATACGGTCATGAGACGGCGGCGACTCCTGCGAGCGGCCACCGCGACCGCGGCGGTCGGGACGGCGGCCGGGTGTCTGACGGACGGGACCGAGAGCGACTCCTCCGGCGACGGCGACCCCGCAGGCGGCGACCCCGACGGCGAAGACGCCGTCGACTTCGGATCCGACTGGCCATCCGGCTCGTACGCCGACTACGACACGACCCGGGTGACCGTCGAGAGCGCGGCGGGGGGCGCCCTCGGCACCGTGAGGGCGGCGATCGCTGAGACGCCGGATCAGCGCTACCTCGGACTCAGCGACGCGGCGTCGCTCCCCGAGGACGCCGGGATGCTGTTCGTCTACGACGCGCCGCGCGAGTCGCTCACCTTCGTCATGCGCGAGATGGCGTTCGGGATCGACATCGTCTACGCCGACGCCGGGGGGACCATCACTCGGATTCACAACGCGGCGGCGCCGGGGCCAGCGGAGGACGGGAATCAGCAGCGCTACCCGGGCTCCGGGCAGTATGTGTTAGAAGTCCCCTACGAGTGGACCGATCGGCACGGGGTCGACGCGGGGGACGCGTTATCGTTCGAGCTGTGACGGTGTTCCAGCGGTGACGCCGTTCCAGCTGTAATCCCGACGACGGGATCGTCGTGGAGCGAGGATTTGGAGTGGTTTAGTGAACCCGGTCCGTGACGGCCGAGTCGAGGGCGGTCAGGTCGGGCTCCCGGACGACGCTCACCGCGAGGACGAGACCCATGACCGCAAACAGCGACGTGAGCGCGAGGACGAATCCGACGACGCCGACGGTGATGAGGAGTTGGCTCCCGAGTAGTTCGCCGCCTATCGTCGTGAGGAGTGCCGCGAACGCGGCTCCGAGCAGTCGATCTTCCGTTTTGGTGTGCATATAACACGTTGGTGCTGGAAGGCATTAACGCGTGCCCGAGGGCTGCGGTCACGTCTCATACTACCA
>CAZNOA010000077.1:0-7199 GCA_964574565.1 uncultured Halobellus sp.
TGGCGCGACGTGGGCGCGCGCGACTACACCGACGTGGCCGTCGACGAGGTCGCGGGGGCGCTCGGCGTCCACGTCGACGCCGCCGACGTCGACTGGGGGGTCGAACCCGAACAGGTCGACGAGAACAACGTGCGGATGCACTGCCGCTTCTCCGGAGTCGTCCGCGGGACGCTCCGGACGGCCGAGGTGACGGTCCCGGTCAAGATCTCCCGGGGGACCTGCGACCGCTGCGGGCGGATCGCCGGGGGATACTACGCGGGGATCGTGCAGGTGCGCGCAGACGACCGCCGGATCACGGCGGAAGAGCGCGCGGAGGCGCTCTCGATCGCCGAGTCGTACGTCGCCGACCAGGAGGCCGACGGCGACCGCGAGGCGTTCATCACGGAGGTGAACGAGACAGACGACGGGCCGAACATCAAGCTCTCCTCGAACCGGCTCGCGCAGAACGTCGCGACGCGGATCACCGATGCGCTCGGCGGGAGTTTCGAATCGTACCCGACGCTCGTCACCGAGGACGGCGACGGCAACGAGGTGTACCGAGTGACGTTCGCGGTCCGGCTCCCGCGGTACGCCGCGGGCGAGATCATCGACCCCGCAGACGGCGACGGCCCCGTGCTCGTCACGAGCGTCTCGGGGCGCTTGCGAGGGGTGCGGCTCGCGACCGGCGCGGAGTACACCTCCGAGTTCGAGGACGCGAACGCGCCCGACGCGGACCGGCTCGGAACGCGGGACGACGCCGCGGAGACGACCGTCGTCACGGTGGAAGACGAGAACGCGGTTCAGGTGCTCGACCCCGAGACGTACGAGGCGAAGACCGTTCCCAATCCGGAGTTCGTCGATCCCGACGCCGACACCGTCCTCGCGTTCGAACACGACGGAGACGTCCACCTCGTTCCCGAGGAGTGAACCGCCGGCTCATCGGCGGAACGAGCGGCGGAAAAGGTCGCTGCCGCGACGGAGTCGGGTCGCCGCGACGAGAGCTGTCTTGTCAGTCCGCGCGGGCGGGGCGCTCGTTGCCGAGCGCGGCGGCGCGCTCCGATTCGGTGACTTCGATGCCGCGACGCTCGAGCTGGTCGATGAACTCGGACTCGCTTAATCCGGCCTGTGCAGCCGCCTGAGAGAGCGTCAGCGTTCGCGCACCGTACAGCGTCAGCGCACTCGACAGCCCCTTCGTTGCCATACCAGTGGATGTGGCATGAAGGTTTATGAACGTTACTACTTCATTCAGGGCCATGATACACCTTATACGATATATATTAGCATCCTATCCGCTCGCCGATGTATAACCATCATCCGCGACGGCCCGCAGGAATTATGACCCCCTGCAGCCGTATATCGGGTATGAACCGACAGCAGATCTTCGCGCTGTTCTTCGCGTTTCTCATGGTGAGTTCCATGGCCGCCTGGGGCGTCACGCTGTTATAAGAGGGACGACCCACGCGGGGCGGGTACCACTTCCGGCAGCCGCCGCTGAAGCGATCGATCAGCTCCCGTTGGGGCGTTCCGCTGGCTCCCGTTGAGGCGTTCCGACTCTCTGCCGCTCGGTCGGCGCTATCCGTCGCCCCAGACGTCAGAGAGCGGGTGGTCCTTTCGGCGTTCGGCGTCGGCCTCGGACCGGGTTCGGGTCTCGTTGCCGTCGGGCGACTGCCCGGCACGGCCCCCTGAGCCTCCGCCCTCGGACCGGCCCGTCGCACTCGTCGCCGGGCTCCCGTGGCCGGGCTCGTCGCTTCCCCCGGACCCGCGACGGCGACTCGCTCGCGACGGCCCCGACGGTTCGGCGTCGATCCCGGCGAGCGCTGCGGCCGGGTCGAAGTCGGGCAGCGTCGGAGTCGTCATCGCGTCGACCTGATCCCGGAACCACGGCGGCGTGTCCGCCCGCGCTCGGTCGAACAGGTCGAGCAGCGAGCTGTCGGCGAGGTAGGTCGCGCCGTAGTCGTCCGGCGCGCGGACGACCCGGCCGCAGGCCTGAATGACCGTCCGCAGCGCCGTCCGGTGATACCACGCCCACTGATCGTCCGCGAGGCGTCGGGCGACTCGGGAGTCGTTGGTGTTGCGGTACGGCGCCTTACACACCACCTGCCACCGGCAGAGGTCGTCTCGAAGGTCGAGCGCTTCCTCCATTTTCACCGAGACGAACACCTCCGGCTCCGAAGACGCCTTCCACGTCTCGAGCTCCGCGTCCCGATTCTCGCGGCCGTGTCGCCGCACCCGTGCAGCGACGCCGAACTCGCCCAGCTTCTCGACGAGCCGTCCGGCGATGTCGTACGAGTGCGCGTGGATCAGTCCCTTCTCGTTCGGGTGTTCGGCCATCAGGCGGACGATCAACCGGGCGATCTTCGGCACCGTCTCGTCGCGGTGTTCGTACGTCATCGACCCCTGCGTCACGTCGTACAGCGGGCGGTGTTCCAACGGAAAGGTGTGCCCGACGTCGACCAGAGCGACGTTCGCGGGGTCGAGGCCGACGCCGCGACAGAACGCGTCCTTCGAGAGGATTGTCGCGGACAACAGCGCGAAGCGGTTTCCGCGGTCCCACACCGTGTGTCGGAGGTATCGAGCGGGGTCGAGCGGCTTGATCGCGATCGCCGATCCCGCGCCGTCCGACTGGTCGACCACCCACGTCGTCGGCGACTCCGGGTCCCGGTAGTCCTCGATGAACCAGCCGAGTTCGCTGATGAGCTCCCCGAGCCGGTCCCGGCGGGCGACCTCCTCGCGGTCGAGTTCGGGGCGCCCCGTCAGTTCGTCTTTCGCGCGCTTGGCGACGTCGCGGAGCGACGCGGCGAACCGGGCGGTGCGGTCGAGGGCGTCCTCCTCGGGGCCGGCGTCGGCCTCGACGTCGGGGACGCCGACCTCGTCCCAGACGGGAACGCGCTCGGGAGACAGCTCGATCGTCGCGTACATCTCGGCCCACTCCGCGAGCCCGTGCGCCTCGTCGATGACGACGACGTCGCGCTTGCGAAACACCTCGGATCCGGCGGTCCGCATGAAGTACGCTAACGTCAATGCGGCGTAGCGGTTCCCGGAGGCGATGGCCCGGTCAGAGAAGTACGGACAGCGGTGTTTCACCGAGCAGTCGAACCCCTGCTGGCGGGCGCAGGGAGCGCGGTTGACGGGCGTGTCGTGCTCGCCGGGGAGGATGCAGTCGTAGTTCGACTTCCCGCGGATCACGGCCAAGTCGTCGAGTAAGTCATCCGCCTCGACGTCGTCGATCTGCGACACCTGCGGCGTCGTGTAGTAGGCGCCCGTCGCCTCGCTCGGCGCCACGTCCCCGGCGGTGTCGGCCGCGCCCATGATAGCCCGCGCGAGCAGCGACTTGCCGCTCCCGGTCGGCGCACGGACCAACACGACGTCGTTGCCGCCGGCGAACGCGTCGCGGATGTCCGCGAGCGCTCGCTCCTGCGTGCCGCGAAAGCTCGGAGCGGGGAACTCGGCCGGGATCCGATCGGGGTCCACACCGCTCCCTCGCGCGCTCTCGGAATTAAACCCTCGCTTGGCAGCGGCGGCGACCGCGGGCGCTCGGAAGGTCTCGGCGGTTCCGGTCGCCCGGCGATCGACGCGCGAGAGCGCCGCCGACGGACGAGAGGGGGACTGACGCGAGTGAACTGAGAACTACCGGATCGTTTATGATGATCCGGCGGAACGCTCGGGGTATGAACTGGCAGCAGGCGGAACGGGAGTTCACGGACGACGCAGTCGCCCGAGAGACGCTTCCGCGCGCCTTCGAGCGGTCAGCCGAGCGGAACGCCGACCGGCTCGCACAGCGGTATAAGGGCGGGATCCACGACCGGTCGCTCGTCACCGAGGGCGTCCTCCCGCCCGCGTCCCCCGGCGAGTACGCCGACGTGACATACGCGGAGATGCGCGAGATCGTCCGGAACCTCGCCGCCGGGCTGCGCGAAGTCGGAGTCGACGACGACACCCGCCTCGCTCTCTACGCGCAGACGCGCATGGAGTGGGCACAGACCGACTTCGCGGCGCTGGCCGCGGGCGCGGTCGTCACGACGGTGTACGCCTCCTCGTCCCCGGACCAGCTCCGGTACCTGCTGGAGGACCCGGAGGCGACCGTCGTCGTCGCCGAGAACCGCGAACTGCTCGACGAGGTGCTCTCCGTCGCCGACGACCTCGACCACGGGCTGGACGCGGTCGTCACCGTCGACGACGTCGACACGAGCGACCTCACCGCGGACGGGTCGGCCGGGGAGGCCGGCGCGACCAGTCTCGACGCCGACGACGTGTTCACGCTGGGCGAAGTGCACGAACTCGGCGCGGAGGCCTTCGATCGGGACGCCTACGAGTCGTGGATCGACGGGAGCGAACTCGACGACCTCGCGAGCCTCATCTACACGTCGGGGACGACGGGCCAGCCCAAGGGCGTCCGGCTCACCCACGCGAACTTCCGAGACAACGTCGCGCAGTGTTACCGACGGTTCGCCGACCGCCCGGACCGGGACTCGGAGACGCCCGGGATCTCTGCGGAGTCGACGACCCTCTCTTTCCTCCCGCTCGCGCACGTCTTCGAGCGGATGGCCGGTCACTACCTGATGTTCACGACGGGCGCGACCGTCGGCTACGCCGAGAGTCCGGACACGCTCCGGGAAGACTTCGGGCTCGTCCGGCCGACGATAACGACGAGCGTCCCTCGCGTCTACGAGAAGCTGTACGACGCCATCCGCGAGCAGGCGAGCGAGTCGCCGGTGAAAGAGCGGATCTTCGAGTGGGCGGTCGAAGTGGGGAAGACCCACCACGAGACCGACGATCCGGGGCTCCTCCTCGACGCGAAGCGTTCGGTCGCCGACAAGCTGGTGTTCTCGTCGGTCCGCGAGGCGATCGGCGGCAACGTCGACTTTTTCATCTCGGGCGGCGGGTCGCTCTCGGCGGAGCTGTGCGCGTTGTACCACGCGATGGACCTCCCCATCTTGGAAGGATACGGCCTCACGGAGACCTCACCGGTGATAAGCGTCAACCCGCCCGAGGCGCCGAAAGTGGGGACGATCGGGCCACCGGTGGTCGACACGGAGATCGCGATCGACGGCACCGTCGCCGGCGAGGAGGTGGCGGGTATCGACGGCGACGTGGGGGAGCTGCTCGTACGCGGGCCGCAGGTGAGCGACGGCTACTGGAACAACCCCGAGGCGACCGCGGAGGCGTTTACCGAGGCGGACCGGCTCCCGGACGGCGTCGTCGTCGCCGGCACGCCGCCCGAAGAGCGCGGCGGCGAACCCGACGATCCGTGGTTCCGGACCGGCGACATCGTCCAGCTCCGGCCGGACGGTTACATCGCGTTCCGTGAGCGCGCGAAGCAGCTGCTCGTGTTATCGACCGGGAAAAACGTCGCTCCCGGGCCGATCGAGGACCGGTTCGCCGCCAACGAGTTCGTCGAGCAGTGCGTCGTGCTCGGCGACGCCCGGAAGTTCGTCTCGGCGCTCATCGTTCCGAACTTCGAGAGAGTGGACGCGTGGGCCGAGACGCGGGGGATCGACCTCCCCGAGGACCGGGCGGCGGTCTGCCGGGACGAGAACGTCCGCGAACGGATTCAACGAGAGGTCGACCGGGTCAACGAGGAGTTCGAGTCGTACGAGCAGATCAAGCGGTTCCGACTGGTTCCCGAGGAGTTCTCGACGGAGAACGACCTGCTGACGCCGACGATGAAAAAGAAGCGACGGAACATCTTGGACCGGTTCGGCGACGAGGTCGAGATGATCTACGAAGAGGGGTGAGCGACGCGTTCCGTCAGTCGTCGCCCGGGACCCGTCCCGCGTCGTCGACGGCGTCGGAGGGCGTTTCGCCGACCGGGTCGCCGAACGCGTAGACGGTGTTGTGGCCGGTCACCTCGACGGTCAGGAACTCGCCCACCTCGACGCCGCGTTCCGCCGCGTTCTGGACGATGATCTGCCGGTAGGCGGAGTCGCGGCACTTCACCGAGTCGCCGGTGCCCGCCTCGACGACGAGGGCTTCGTAGGTCTCGCCCACCATGGACTCGTACGCCTCGCCGACGACCGTCATCTTCAGCTCCGACATCGCCTTCGAGCGCTCCTTTTTCAGCGTCCCGCCGAGCCCCTTCATGTCGGCGGCGTCGGTGCCGGGGCGCTTCGAGAAGCGGGTGACGTTGATCTTCTCCGGGCGGACCTCGCGGAGCAGCGCCATCGACCGCTCGTGGTCGGCCTCGGTCTCCGTCGGGAAGCCGACGATAAAGTCGGTCGACAGCGTCCAGTGGTCGAGCCGGTCGTCGAGCGCGGCGACGACCTCGCGGAACTTCTCCACGCGGTGTTGCCGCCGCATGTCGGCGAGCACGTCGTCGGAACCGGACTGGACCGGGGCGTGGATGAAGTTATACAGCTCCTCGTTGCGCGCGAACACGTCCGCGAGCTCCTCGTGGATTCCGTGGATCCCGCCGGGGTTCGCCATCCCGAGCCGAACCCGGAACTCCCCGTCGATGTCGCAAATGCGGTCGAGCAGTTCGGGGAGCTTCCGGTCGCCCGTATCCCAGCCGTACACGCCCGTGTCCTGTCCCGTCACGCGGATCTCCTTCGCGCCGGCGTGGACCAGTGCCCGGGCCTTCGCGACGTTCTCCTCGATCGGCGGGGAGTCGACGCGGCCGGTCGCGAACTTCGTGATACAGTACGAGCAGTTGCTCATGCAGCCGCGCGCGATGGGGAGGATGCCGACGACGCCGTCGAGGACGGGCTCGGCGTCGGGCGTGACCGTGGGGCACTCGCCGTTGAGCGCGTAGGCGGGGACCTCGTCCCAGTGGAGGATCTCCGCGTCGACGCCGGCCTCGCGGAACATGTCGCCCTGCGCGAGCGCCATGCAGCCGGTGACGACGAGGTCCGCCGCGGTCTCCTCGTCGAGTTCGGCCGCGCGGCGGAGCATGTTCTGTTCCGTCTTCTCGACGACCGTGCAGGTGTTGAGGATGGCGACATCCGCGTCTTCGGGGCCGTCTGCCGGTCGGTGACCGCCGTCACGGAGCGCACGCTCGATCTCCCGGCTCTCACCCCGGTTCGAGCTACAGCCGTACGTTTCGATGTGATACGTCGCCATCGAGTAGGTCCACTATCGGTCCCGCGGCCAAAAGCGCGACGGATCGGGGGTCGCCGGCGACCGATCGAAGACGCGACCGAACGACCGATCGACGTGAAGCCCGCCTCTACGGCGACCGCCGTCGGCGTCTCAGTCCTCGGCGACCGCCGTCGGCGTCTGCGCCT
>CAZNOA010000078.1:0-3083 GCA_964574565.1 uncultured Halobellus sp.
CCGTCGGCGGCGTCCCGATCCTCGTGATCGGCCTCGCCTCCGTCGCGGCCGGCATCGCGTACACCGGCGGGCCGTACCCGCTCGGCTACCACGGGCTCGGCGACGTGTTCGTGTTCGTCTTCTTCGGGGTGATCGCCGTCACCGGCACCTACTACGTCCAGGCCGCCGCGCTCGCCGCCGGCGCCTTCCCCCTGTGGATCCCCGAGGGGACCGTCACGCTCGCGGCCGTCGTCGCCAGCCTGCCGATCGCCGCCCTCTCGACGAACATCCTCGTGGTCAACAACGTCCGCGACGTCGAGGAGGACGCCAAGACCGGCAAGCGCACCCTCGCGGTCCGGTTCGGCTACCGCTTCTCGCGGGCGCAGTACCTCGCGCTGCTCGCGCTCGCGTACGCGACCCCCGTCTGGTTTCTCGCCCGCGGGTACGGGTTCGCGGTGCTGCTCCCCCTCGTCACGCTCCCGCTCGCGGCCCTCGTCGCCCGCACCGTCGTCACCGAGACGACCGGCGAGGCGCTCAATCCCGCCCTCGAATCGACCGGGAAGCTCCTCGCCGCGTACGCGGTGACCTTCGCCCTCGGGCTTGCCCTCTGAGACGATGCGCCTCCGCTCCTTCGCGCTCGACCTCGCGACCCCGCTCGGCACGGCCACCGGAGCGATCGACCGCCGCGAGGGATTCCTCGTCGGCGTCGGCCCCGAGGACGAGGACGGCCCCGCGCCGGGGCTTGGGGAGGCGACGCCGCTCCCCGGCTGGACCGAATCGCTGTCAGCCTGCGAGTCGACGCTCCGCGAGGCCCGTACGACGGCGGCGCCGGACGGGCTCGCTGAGGCGGTCGCGGCCGTCGATCCGACGGCGACGCCCGCCGCACGCCACGGCCTCGCGCTCGCGCTGGCGGACGCGACGGCCCGAGAGGCGGACCGATCCCTCTCGGCACACCTCGCCGACGACCGCGGGCTTCCGGCGCCGGCGGACGCCGTTCCGGTCAACGCGACGATCGGAGACGACTCGGTGACGACGACCGTTCGCGAGGCCGAACGGGCCGTCGCGGCGGGGTTCGACTGTCTCAAAATAAAGGTCGGCGTCCGGGGTCTCGACGAGGACGTCGACCGCCTCCGTGCGGTTCGGGAGGCCGTCGGCGACGGCGTGGCGCTCCGTGTCGACGCCAACGGCGCGTGGGACCGCGAGACAGCCGGCCGAGCGCTCGCCCGTCTGGAACCGCTGGATCCGGCGTACGTGGAACAGCCGCTTCCGGCCGAGGATCTGGCGGGTCTCGCCGCGCTCCGCGGGGACACGCCGGTCCGGATCGCGCTCGACGAGTCGCTCACGGCTCACGGCCTCGACGCGGTCCTCGACGCCGGTGCCGCCGACGTCGTCGTTCTCAAGCCGATGGCGCTCGGCGGCCCCGACCGCGCGGTGACGGCCGCGCTCCGTACCCGGGCGGTCGGCGTCGAGCCCGTCGTCACCACGACGATCGACGCCGTGGTCGCGCGGACCGCCGCGGTCCACGTCGCGGCCGCGATACCGTCGGTCGCGCCCTGCGGCCTCGCCACCGGCCCGCTACTCGCCGAGGACCTCGCCGGCGACCCCTGTCAGGTCGAGGGCGGTCGCGTATCGGTCCCGACGGGCGCGGGGCTCGCCGGCGGCGCGTTCGACGACCTGCGGTGAGGCCTCCGCGAACCGGCCCCCGCTCGCGCGTCGCTCCGCTCGCTCGGTCACTCGACGACCTCGACGACGCCGACCATCCCCTGCGTCTGGTGGGGCGTACAGACGTACTCGAAGGTGCCCGGCTCGTCGAAGGTGTACTCGAAGGTGAACCCCGCCTCGTCGACGAGTTCGGACTCGAAGGCGTCGTTCACTTCCACGACGTTGTGGGCGCCGCCATCGCCGTTCCACTCCCAGCGGAGGGTCGTTCCGACGTCGACGACGACGTTCGCGGGGTCGAACCCGAATCCGCCGTCGGAGCCGACGACGACGTCGACGGTCTCCTCTCCGGTCCGGTCGACTCGCTCTTCGTCTTCGTCACCGGGGACTCCGGCGTCCCCACAGCCCGCGAGCGCGGCGGCGATCACGACGCCGGCCGACGCGAGCGTCTCCCGACGCGTTCGGTCGCTCATGGGCGATCCAAGCGACCCGTGATATAAAGCGTCTCGCGCGCTCCACGGCGGTGGGAACGCCTTTTATTCGCGACCGTCGAACGGACGGGTATGAGCGAGTGGACAGACGCGATCGTCGGCGAGCGCATGACCGTCGACAACCGATTCAACGAGCGCGTGGCCGGCTCTCAGTTCTCCAGTCAGGAGTGGGGGCTCATCATGACCGCGACCGAGTTCGAGATCGAAGACGCCGACGACCCCGAGGCGGCCCGCATCGTCGCGGACACCTCCAGTCTCCCCGCGATCATGCCGGAGCTGGAGAACGTCCGGTCGCAGGTCGCCGCGATGGGCGGCGCCCCGGCACAGCAGCGCGGCGGCTCGGGGGGGTCGGGCGGCGGAATCGTCGATTCGATCAAGGACGCGCTCGGGCTTGGCGGCGGGAACAGCGGTGGCGACGGCGTCGACCCCGACGAGCTCGAAGCCGCCGAACGGCTCGTACAGGAGTACGCCGACGAGTTACAGGCGCACCTCGAAGACGTCGGCAAGTGGGAGCAGGTGCGCGTCGCGTATCAGGAGTAGCGATACAGACGGACCGCGGGACGCGAGGGCGACCGAGTCACTCCATGTCGCTGCCGCGGAACAGCGTCAGCTCCTCGGCCTCGTAGATGCTGATCAGTTCGCTGACGATCTCGTCGTACTCCTCGTCGTCGACCCGAAGCGCGTCGAGTCGTTCGACCGTTTCCTCGTCGAGGTGAATCTGTGGCATACGTGAAGTTCGTGAGCGAATCTATAAAATTCCACCGCGGGTTCGACTACTCATCCGCCGGCTGGTCGGTTTCGAGAGGCGTCAGATAGCCGCAGTGGACATCTCCGTCTTCCGAGAGGCAGTCCGTTACTGAGCCCTCAGAGAGCGCCCGGTCGGCGGATTCGGTGATCCACGCTTCGGTGATCTCGTCGCTCGGAAGGATCAGCTCCCCGTTGAGACAGACGATG
>CAZNOA010000078.1:3183-7173 GCA_964574565.1 uncultured Halobellus sp.
CACGCTCGAATCACCGACGACCCGGACCGACGACCTCGCGTCCGGTATCGAAAGCGAGAGGCTCACGTCGAGCGGCGTGCCGGCCGTCAGCAGCCAGACGAACCGTCGGAACTCCGTCGGAGCGATCGCCGATTCGAACAGGACGCCGAGCAGTCCGCCGTTGGAGAGACACCGCGCGCCGAGCGTCCACCGCGTCGCTCCCTCGAACACGGTGATCGCCGGCGCGCCCTCGAGGGCATCGATTGCGACCGCGCCGTCGCTCGCGACGACGCGGTCGCCCTCGATCGGAAGCCCGCAGTACGCCACGTCGATGTCGGCTTCGCCGAGCACGGACGCGACGGTCTCTCGGTCTGGCCGGTCGATGACCTCCCACGAGTCGACACCGTCCGGAACGCCGGGTTCGGAGCGGGCCCTGCGGAGCTCCGCGGCCCGCTCCGCCGAGTCGACCATCACGACAACGCGAGCGTCGCCGCGCGCGGTCCGCGTCCGTCGGAGTCGATTCTCGTACGTCGCCGGCGTCAACACCGACGCACCCGCGGGAAGCGGGTCGGCGTCCGGGTCGGGAACGCCCTCCGCGGGCGCGAGCCACGGGGACGTCGCCAGCGCGTTCGGCGCGTCCGGGCGCGGCGGCTCGGCGGCCCCTCGCACGCGTATCGGCGCGAGGACGTGCGCGAGGTGTGGTAACAGGGATGCGTTGTCCGGGGTCGGCCGGAGCACCGCTTCGGTCGGCCAGTCGGGAACGTACGGCGCCACGGTTTCGGGGTCGACTTCGAGGTACTCCATCAGCCGCTCGCTCATCGATAAGTCGGTGAGGTTCGGCGGGTAGAAGGGGAGCTCTCCGCCGATCTGCTCGTACTCGTAACGGTCCGAGGGCACGTACCCCTCTATCCGCGCGAGCGTGTCGAGGAAGAACCAGGTCCGCAACAGCTCCTCGGCGCGCGCTTCGAGCGCGACCCCGTCGGTCGGGAGCGCTTCGACGTACCCCGTGTCGAGCCGGATCGCGGGCGCGTCGCCGACGACCATCTTCGCGCCGAGGTAGTAGGCGAGCGTCGAGAGCCGGTACACGTCGGGATACGTCGGTCTCACGACGACGTCGATCCCGGTGTCGGGGGCGACCAACGGGCTCGGGATCTCGAGCGCGTCACCGCGCTCGATACGGGGCGGATACCCGCGGAGGGTGGGCCACGACCGCTCGGGCGAGAACTCCTTGATCGACGAGCCGAGCACCGAGACGGCCTCGGCCAGCGCGGCCGGGTCGTCCGGCACCGTGATCGTCGCCTCTGGCTCGGTGTGCAGCGAACGCGCCCCGACCGACACCGTTCGCGGTCGGTCGAAGGTCAGTTCGACCGGTCCGGAGCCCGCCATCCCCGTCGCGTCGACCTCGACATCGGTGACGCGAATCAGCGCCTTCATCACGCCGCTGACGCCGAAACAGTACGATCCGCGGGGGAGTTCCATCGCCTCGTCCAACTGGGCGACGAACTCTCCGTGTTCGTCACGCACCAAGACTGCAGAGTACGCGGGGATCGAAATCGATCCCGTCTCGAAGCTGATCGCCCGGTCGACGGGGAAGGGAAACAGCTCCGTCAGCGCGGGCTGCGGATCGAGTTCGCGGTCGGTCCGGAGCAGCAGGGCCTCGCCCTCCAAGGCGTCGCGAACGCGGAGGGTCTCCCCGTCCGCTTCGAACCCGATCCGTTCGGTCGTCGTATCGTGATTCAATGCGACCTGATAGATCTGGAACAAATATATGGGTGTCGGTGTCGGACCGGACGTCGTAATCTCTCGCCCGAGAACCGGGGTTGAGACCGACGTGTCACCGAGAGAGACATCAGTATTACCATCTGTCGAATACGACATACAGCGCGATGAACGACCGCGTGACGGCCGCGCTCGCCGACGCCTTCCCGGACCGGTCCGTCGATCGGCTCGTCGACACCGGTCCGTCGTGGAACGGCGCCAACGAGACGCTCGGCGTCGTCTTCACCGACGGTTCCCGCGCGTTCTGTAAGGTCGCGACGGACGGTGATCGGCGCCGAATCACCCGCGAGCGCGCCGTGTTACGGTACGTCGCCGACGAGCGCTCCGTCCGCGTGCCCGAGGTCCTCGCCGTCGATCCGGACGCGGCGGTGCCGTACCTCGTCACCGGGCCGGCACCCGGACGAGGGCTTCTGGGGGCGTGGGACCGCGCGAACGACGCCGACCGTGAGGCGCTGCTCCGCCGGGTGGGCGCGACGCTCGCGACCCTCCACGCCGAACGCTTCGAGCGCGCGGGCGAGATAACCGGTATGGCGTCCGAGAGCGACGGATCGACCGCGCTCGCCCTCGATTCGGCGCCGTGGCCCGACGTGCTCCGATCGACGATCGACCGGACCCGAGAGATCGGCACTTCGGAGCGGCTCGCGGACCACTACGACGCCGTGATCGACTGCGTCGAGGCGAACCGCGACCGCCTCGCCGGAGCGCCGGCGGCGCTGCTTCACGGCGATATCGCGAAGCCGAACCTCTTCGTCGTCGACGCACCGTCTCGCTCCCCGGCGACAGCGCCCGACGCCGGTCCCGACGGCGTCGTCCCGATCGACTGGGAGCTCGCACACGTCGGCGATCCGGCCCGCGACCTCGTGCGGGCGGTCGATCAGCTGCTCAACGGGTTCGACGCGACCGGTCCGGAGCGGTTCTCGACGGCGCTGTGCGAGGGCTACCGCGAGCGCGCCGGCGGACTCCCGCCGGGGTTCGCCGAGCGAGCCCCGATATACCGGGTCGTTCGAATGCTCGGCCGGTCCGGCTTCGTCGACCAGTGGACGACGTACCTCGACGAGCCGATCGACGAGCTCGTCGCCCGGGCCGACGCGGAGCTGCAGGTCAGACTCGACGCTGTTTGAAGTGGACCCGGCGGCCAACGCCTCTCTCGAAGCTGTGGCCCTGTCGGTCGCCGTCACTGATTCCACGCCGCGTCGTCCGGATCGATCTTCCGATCGCCGGGTTCCAGCGCGTCGATCGCCTCGAGGTCCGCGTCGGGGAGCTCGGTGTCGACCGCCCGCAGATTCTCCGCCACGTGGTCGCCGGTCGACTTCGGGATCGGGACCACGTCGCGAGCGAGCGCCCACGCGAGCGCGACGACCGCCGGGGAGAGCCCGTTGCGCTCGGCGATCTCGGTGACCGCCGGGTCGTCGAGGAGGTCGCCGCGCCCCAGCGGCGAGTAGCCGACGAGGTGGTGGTCGAACTCGGCCGCGAGCTCGCGGAGCTCGGGCTGACGGAATCGCGGGTGACACTCGACCTGATGGGCGGCGATCGGCGAGTCGAGCAGATCGCGGGCCTCGCGCAGCAGCTCCGGGGTGAAGTTCGAGACGCCGACGTGGTCGGTGACCCCCGCGTCGCGGAGCTCGTCGAAGACCGGCAGGGTCGCCTCCGCGTCGTACGTCCGGATCGGCCAGTGGACGTACAGCAGGTCGACGCGGTCGAGCCCGAGCCGGTCGAGGCTTTCGCGGGCCGTCTCACGAACGTCGTCGGGCGCGAGGTTGTCCGGGTGGACCTTCGTGGCGACGACCACGTCGTCGCGTTCGACGTCGACGTCCGGATCCGCGAAGACGCGGGCTAACCCCTCGCCGACGGCGGCCTCGTTGTCGTACATCTGCGCGGTGTCGACGTGGCGGTACCCGGCCGCCAACGCGGCGGCGACGGTGTCGGTACACTCAGCGGGATCGTCGAGGCCGGACGTGCCGAGTCCGAGGTCGAGGTCGAGCGGCGGCATACTCGGCCGTTTCGCACGGAGCGATATAAGAGCGCGCGAGCCGGAACGGATCGCGGGGAAATGCGCCCGCCGCGCGCAATCACGTCGCGCCCGTCGTCACATCTCGGGCGATGCCCGGCCCCACCACGCTTAATCGGCGGGAACGGTAGAGTACCGGTATGGAATCGGATCCGGCACCGCCGACCGGGTCGGAGGGACCGCCGCTCGACGCGTTCTCCGACCCGCTGCTCGTCGACCCGGAG
>CAZNOA010000079.1:0-7132 GCA_964574565.1 uncultured Halobellus sp.
CACGAGACGAGCTCATCGACCTGGCGGCGGACTTCTACGACCAGTTCGCGGGCGGCCGAATCCCGGAGATGGAGCTGCCGACGCGGACGAAAAGCAACATCAAGTACGACACCGAAAGCGGCGTCTGGACGTACGGCGACCGCACCTCCACTCGGAGCGCGAACTCGGTCCGGGGAGCGCGGAAGCTGCTGAAGGCGGCGTACACGATCGAGTTC
Organism: uncultured Halobellus sp.; assembly: GCA_964574565.1. Classification (GTDB taxonomy): domain Archaea; phylum Halobacteriota; class Halobacteria; order Halobacteriales; family Haloferacaceae; genus Halorubrum. The sequence continues at coordinate 216 of CAZNOA010000079.1, forward strand.
CTCGCGAACCAGCTCGACGACGGCCGCTCGTCGACGCTGCGGGAGCTGTACTACCTCTCGGAGTCGTGGGACAACGACGAGGCACAGTTCAAATCACAGGACGAGTCGAACGACCTCGTCGAGGACTTAGAGATCGTGACCGGGGTCACCCGGGAGGACTTCCACATGCGGCCGGAGGAGTCCGGCGCGACGCTGATGGGGCCGCTGAAGCTCCGCGAGCAGACCCGTCGCGGCGAGCGCGAGATCCACTGCCAGGAGGACGTCGGCGAGGGAGGGTACCAGATCCCGAACAACCCCGACATGATCGAGTTCCTCGAGGACGACATCGACTTCGCGCTGGCCGTCGAGACCGGCGGGATGCGCGACCGGCTCGTCGAGAACGGATTCGACGAGGAGTACAACTGTCTCGTCATCCACCTCAAAGGGCAGCCGGCCCGAGCGACCCGCCGGATCACGAAACGGGTCCACGACGAGCTCGACGTGCCGATCGCCGTCTTCGCCGACGGCGACCCGTGGTCGTACCGGATCTACGGCTCCGTGGCGTACGGCTCGATCAAGTCCGCACACCTCTCGAAGTACCTCGCAACGCCGGAAGCGCAGTTCGTCGGGATCCAGCCGGAGGACATCGTCGAGTACGACCTCCCGTCCGATCCGCTCGCCGACTCAGACATCAACGCCTTGGAGTCCGAGCTGGAAGACCCCCGCTTCCAGACCGACTACTGGGAAGAGCAGATCGAGCTCCAGCTCGACATCGGGAAGAAGTCCGAACAGCAGTCGCTCGCGAGCCGCGGACTCGATTTCGTCACGGACACCTATCTCCCCGAGCGTCTCAAAGCGATGGGCATCCTGTAGGCGGACGCGACCCGACACGGGCGGTGGGCCGCACTCCGTCAGGATGCGACGCGGACAGCGCGTCGCCTTCACTCGACCCGGCTCCAGCTCGCGAACGGCTCTCCCGTCTCCGCTCGGCGAATGTACTCGCGCTGCATGCCGGTGATCGCGCTCTCGAGGTCCTCGCCCGCGCGCAGCCGCTCTCTGACTCGGTCTCGTTTCCACGTCGCCGGGCTCGTCCGACTCCGCCACCGTCGCTCGACGGGCGCGAGGAGTGAATCGATCCGATCGGCCGGCAGCCCGCGGTCGCGGAGTCCGCTGCGAGCGACGGCGAACAGGTCCGGATAGACGACCGCCGGGTCGTCGGTTCGGACGCCATCGCGGGTCAGCCACGGGATGTCCGCGTCGAACCCGTCGCAGCAGGCGGCGTACATCGACTCCCGGGCGGCCCGCCACGGCAGTGCACACAGCGGATGATCGGTGCTCACGACACCGTGTACCAGACCGACGACCAGCAGTTGGAACCCGACGACGTCTGCCGCCGTCGGCTGTGCGGCGAGCGGTCGGTACTCGATCCGCGGTCCGTCGGGACCGAAGACTGGACGGACCCACCGCCAACAGGTCCCCTGCTTGTGGAGGAACTCCCAGTGATCGGCCTCGAACCCCTCCCGAGGAGGGTCTGCGAGCCACTCGCGGAGGTGGGGCGCACACAGCCGATCGTCGACGATTCGCTCGACGGCCTCGCCCGGATCGTCGATGTCGCGAGGGAATCGGACCTTTCCCGGAGTGCGGACGTTCATCGACTCGAACACGGGAACGCGGAGTTCGACCCCGGCGGTCATCACCGTCTCCGTGTCGGCGTCTGTGTACAGTTCGGGCGGGAGAAAGGGGGCGTTCGCGGCCAGTGCGATCACCGGTCCGACGGTCCGGAGTGCCGCGTTGAAGTACCGCGGAAACGCGTCGGTGGGCGACTGGAGGTGTACCTGCATCGACGCCGCCAGCGACTCGACGAGGATGGATTCGAACGTTCGACGACAGCCGGGAACGTCCAACACCACCGGTCCGTTCGCGGTGATGTCCGCATCCAGCGCGTAGTACCGCGCCGCCGGCGAGAGGTTCGCTGGAATCTCCAGCCCCCGCCTCGTCTCCGTGCCAGACAGGTACGACAGCGCCCCCTCCGGGGGGCCGACGGTCCATATCCCGTCGGTGACGAACCGTCGATCGTGGGCAGCGAACGCCTCTCGAACGGCGGTAACGCGTTCGCGCAAGCTGTTCGTCTGTCGAATGATTCCCGTCGCGTCGAACCCCGTTACTGGCGTGTTGATCTCCGCGTTGTGTCGACCGAGCTCGCGTTCACCGACCGACGAGAGCGCCGGTTCCGGGGCGGTCGCGAGCCGGCCGTCGCCGTCCACGGCGTACCCTTCGAGTTCGAGCCCGAGTCGAAATCCGCCGCCGAAGTCACCGCGGTCGAGCGACTCGCGCAGCGATTCGGCCTGTTCCTCGACCCGACGCTGGAACGCGCTCCGTGTCGCCGCCCGCTGACTCTGCTCGACGGTGTCGTCCCAGTCCATACCCCCCGTTCGATCTCCAAAAGCATGATACTTGTTAGCAACCGACTATACGTAACATCGCGTCGGCATCACCGCCGCGTTTCGTCCCTCGTTCGGCGTTCCGTCTCTCTGCCGAAAACCGCGGCCGAGGCGACGGAGCTTCCCGGGTCAGATCGGCGGTTCACGCCTCGACCGCTCAGTCATCGGAACCCTCGACATCGCTGATCCGCCGGCGCGTTCCGTCCGGATCGTCGTTCGCATACGTGTAGACGACGCCGTCCGCCTCGTCGGCGGTCGCGTTGTGCGAGCCGTCACACAGCGGCTTCGTCTCCGAGAGGCCGCACTGACAGACGTATATTTTGCCGTCGTCCCCCATGTCCGACTCGTCGAGTATCGCCGGTCCTCGCGCGTCGTGCGTGACTTCGCGTGCCATGTGTACTCGTGTCTGTCGAGCCGCATCATCCTGTCGCCGGATCAGCGGTGGTCCCGGCAGATCGTCGGCCGTGCAGGTCGCCGCGTCGGGGCGTGGCGACCGCCGCGACCGTCGCAACCGCCGCGACGCCGGAACCGCCTTCAGCGTGGGGCGCGTACCGATTCTATGAGCGAATCCAGCGAATCCAGCGAGGCCGTCGACGATCCCGCGGAACTGGCCGACGAGGAGTGGCGCGAACGGCTGACCGACGAGCAGTACCGCGTGCTGCGCGAGAGCGGCACCGAAGCCAGATTCTCGGGCGACTACGTCGATCACCACCCGGAGGACGGGGAGTACCGCTGTGCGGCCTGCGGCGAGGTGCTGTTCGACGCCGACACGAAGTTCGAGTCCGGCTGTGGCTGGCCTGCCTTCTACGCCGCCGAGGAGGAGTCGGTGACGACGACGCTCGACACGAGCCACGGGATGCGCCGGACCGAGGTCCGCTGTGCGAACTGCGACTCACATCTGGGTCACGTCTTCGACGACGGCCCCGAGCCGACAGGCAAGCGGTTCTGTATCAACTCGGTCGCGATGGAGTTCGACGGGGAGTGACGCCGGGAGCGGTCGATTCCGCGGACTCGGCGCCGTTCAGAACCCCTCGTCCAAGAGTTCGCGAGCGATGATGTTCTTCTGGATCTCCGTCGTCCCCTCGTAGATCTGGGTGATCTTCGCGTCGCGGTAGAACCGCTCGACGTCGTGGTCGTTGACGAAGCCGGCGCCGCCGTGGATCTGCACCGCCTCGTCGGCGACGTCGACGGCGACGCGGGAAGCGAACTCCTTAGCCATCGACGCCAGCGCCGTGAGGTCGCCGGACTCGTTGTCGACCGCCCACGCGGAGCGGTAGGTGAGCCATCTGGCGGCCTCGGTGTCCGTGTGCATCTCCGCGAGCTTGTGTTTGATCGCCTGGAAATCGCTTATCGGACGGTCGAACTGCTCGCGCTCTTCGGCGTACTCCAGCGCGCGCTCGGCCGCGCCGCGGGCGATGCCGACGCCCTGAGCCGCCACCGCGGTCCGGGTCTCGTCGAAGAACTGCATGAGTTGAAGAAAGCCCATGCCGCGCTGACCGATCAGGTTCTCTTCGGGCACCCGCACGTCGTCGAAGCGCAGTTCGGCCGTGTCGCTGGCGCGGATTCCCAGCTTACCGGTGATCTTGTCGCGAGTGAGCCCCTCGCGGTCCGCCTCGACGAGGATCTGCGAGTAGCCGGAGTAGCGGTCCTCGATCTCGGGGTCCGTCTCGCAGACGACGACGAAGTAGTCGGCGACCGTCCCGTTCGTGATCCACATCTTCGAGCCGTTGATCACCCACTCGTCGCCTTGTTTCTCCGCCCGTGTCGCGACCGAAGTGACGTCCGAGCCCGCCTGCGGCTCCGAGATCGCCGAGCCCATGATCGCGTCGCCCGCGGTGACCTCGGGGAGGATCCGCTCTTTCTGTTCGTCCGTACCGAACCCCATGATCGCCTCCGCGCCGAACCCGGCGCTGGAGACGCAGAGCCCGATCCCCGGGTCCGCAGCGAACAGCTCCTCCGTGAGTATCGCGTTCTCCAGTGCGGTGTAGCCGACCCCGCCGTACTCGACCGGGACGTGCGGCGCGAGCAGCCCCATCTCCGCGGCCTTCTGCATCACCTCGTAGGGGTAGCTCTCGTCGACGTCGTGTTCAGTCGCGACGGGTCGGATCTCCTCGTCGGCGAACCGGCGAACCTCCTCGCGAAGCTGTCGTTGCTCGTCGGTTAGCTGAAACTCCATACGGGGAACACCACGATAGACCGTGATAATTGTTCGCGAACGCCAGACAATTCGAAAAGAGTTGTTCGTTTATTCCCACCGGGGTGTCGATCGACTTCGGGTCGGCGACGAGCGCCGACTCAACGGTCCGCGACGAACTCCGCTATCCGGTCCGTGGCCTCCTTCAGTTCGCGCATAGAGGTCGCATACGAGACGCGGAGATGTCCCTCGCCGCCCGCACCGAAGACGGAGCCGGGGACGACGGCGACCCCTTCAGATTCCAATAGCGCCTCTGCGAACGCCTCGTCGTCGCCGCCGCACTCGGGGAACGCGTAGAAGGCCCCGCCGGGTTCGAACGTGTCGAGACCCATCTCGTTGAACCGCGAGACGACGAGCCGCCGCCGGCGGTTGTACTCTTTGACCATCTCCGTAACCTCGTCGTCGCAGCGCTCTAACGCCTCCAGTGCGGCGTACTGGGCGGTCGTCGGCGCGGAGAGCATCGTGTACTGGTGGATGCGGTTCATCGCGTCGACGGCGTCAGTCGGCCCGAGCGCGTAGCCGAGCCGGAGCCCCGTCATCGCGTACGCCTTCGAGAAGCCGTTGACGACGACGGTCCGCTCGCGCATTCCCGGCTGGGTCGCGATCGAGGCGTGCTCGCGCCCGTAGGTGAGCGCGGCGTAGATCTCGTCGGCGACGACCCGGAGGTCGTTTTCGCGGCAGAACGCGGCGACCTCGCCGAGCTCGTCGTCGGTCATCGTCGCGCCGGTCGGGTTGTTCGGATAACAGCAGACGAGCAGGTCCGCGTCGGCGGCCCCCGCCGCCTCCAACGCGTCGCGCGTCAGGACGAAGTCGTCCGCGGCGCGGGTCGGGACCGTCAGCTGCTCGCCCCCCGCGAGCTCGATCCCCGGACCGTACGAGATGTAGGTCGGCTCGTGGACTGCGACCGTGTCACCGGGGTCGACGAGCGCGCGGAACGCGAGGTCGACCGCCTCGCTCGCGCCCGTCGTCACGATCGTCTCCGTGGCCGGGTCGTAGGACTGATCGTACCGCTCGTGGTGGTCGGTCACGCGCTCGCGGAGCGCCGCCATCCCCCGGTTCGACGTGTAGGAGGTCTTTCCGCGCTCGAGCGAGTCGATCGCGGCGGTTCGGGCGGCCCACGGCGCCGAGAAGTCGGGTTCTCCGACCCCCAACGAGATGACGTCGTCGCGCGCCTCGGCCAGCTCGAAGAACTTCCGGATCCCCGACTCCGGAAGGTCTCGGGCGCGTTCCGACAGCCTCATGGCGAGACTGAGAGGCGGTCGTCGTCGTCGCCGTCCTCGAAGCGGACCCCGCCGTCCTTGTACGTCTCCATGATGTAGTGGGTCACCGTCTGCGTGACCTCCGGCATCGGCGCGACCTGCTCTGAGATGAACCGAGAGACGTCCTGCATCGTCTCGCCGAGCACCTCGACCGCGAAGTCGTAATTACCGGAGACGAGGTGTAAGGCGTCGACCGCCGGGAACTTGGCGATCCGGTCGGCGACCTGCTCGTAGCCGGTCTCGCGGTCGAGTTCGACGTTGATCTCGACTATCGCCCGGATCTTCCCCTCGTCGACGCGATCCCAGTCGATGACCGCCTGATAGCCGTGAACGACGTGGTCGGCTTCGAGCGCTGCGATGGCGTCTTCTACTGCCGCGGCATCGAGGCCCGTCTGGGCCGCGATGTCGTCGATGTCCTCGCGGGCGTTCCGCGCCAACACGTCGAGTACCTCGCGCTCGGCGTCCATACGTCACGATCACACGGGAGGGGTTTATCAGTAGCGACGCGTGCAAATCGTCGGGAGTTCCGACGGCTGCCGACGAGCGCGACTCCCGCACCACAGCGACGCGAACGCGCCCGTTACTCCTCGAACGGGTTCGTCAGCTCGACCGTCTCCTCGCGGTCCGGCCCGACACCGACGGCGTACACCGGCGTGTCGATCTCGTCCGCGATGAACTCCAAGTACGCCTGTGCCCCCTCGGGGAGCGCGCTGTACCCTCCCTCCGCGACGGCGGCCGAGTCGAACGACTCCCAGGTGTCGACCGTCTCGAAGACGGGTTCACAGCGCCCCCAGCGCTCGGTCGTCGTGGGGACCGTATCGATCTCGTCGCCGTCAAGTTCGTACGCCGTACACACCTTCAGCTCGTCGAGGCCGGCGAGCACGTCGACGTGGTTGACGGCGACGCCGGTGAATCCGGACACGCGCGCGGCGTGTCGCAGCATCGGGAGGTCGAGCCAGCCGATCCGGCGCGGCCGACCGGTGACGGTGCCGAACTCCCCGCCCTTCTCGCGGATCTCGTCGGCGAGCGCCTCCTCGTCGGCGT
>CAZNOA010000080.1:0-7111 GCA_964574565.1 uncultured Halobellus sp.
GCGACATCTACGACGAGACCGACACGCCCAGACACGTCTTCGTCGGCACGTCGTCCGCCGACCGACGGGTCGCGACGGGTGTCGGCTTCGAGTTCCTAGCGATCCGGGAGGCCGCAGAGAAGGCGGGATGGGAAGTCTCGGAGCCCGGAACACCTGATAAAAACGGTGCAGTCAGTCTTCTCGGCAGGATTCGACGGATCGTGGCGGATCGGCTGTGAGAGAACGCCCGGCCGCTTCGACGAGTGAACGGGTGGTGTGGATCGACCGCGCTCAGTCTCGGAACAGCACCTTTTCCACCAGCGGTTCGAGGAACGTCGTCCGGCGCGATTTCTCCGAATGAACCAGCATGACCGGCTTGTCGAGCCGCCGGACGATCTGATCCGTCTCGGAGGCGAACAGCAGATCGGGCAGTAGTCGGTGGGTCTCCGTCGAGAGCATGACGACGTCGGCGCTCTCGAGCTCCGTCGCGAGCGCGTCGATACCGCCGTCGCCGCGAACGACCGACCCCTCGACCGGTACCGTACACCGGTTGTCGAGCTCGTCGTGGTAATCGCGGATCGTCTGGACGGCCGAATCGGGGGCGTTCGACGAGACCGAGAAGATGAATCGGAGGCGCGCCCCGGCGACGGAGGCGATGGCCTCTCCCAGTTCGATCTTCAACGGGTCGTTGAACGGGCTCTGGTCGGTGACGATGGCGATCTCCTCGACCGCGTCCAGCTTCCCCGGCTGGACGAACACGACGTCACACGGAGCGTGTTCGAGTATCCAATCGCTGTCGCGTCCGAAGAGCGTTCGAAGCCTGCTCACCGGGTCGGAGCGAGTGAGCAGGAGGTCGACGTCGTATCGCTCGGCGTAGCTGACGACGGCCTGCTTGGTGTCGTGACTCACGATCTCGCCGACCTCCACGGTCACGTCGAGGTCGCGCGTCAGCTCGTCCGTCCGTTCCTCGAACTCGATGTCCGCCGTCGACTGCTCCGTCGCGTACTCCAGCGGATACTGGTCGGGGACCTCGTCGAAGCGAACGACGCGAAGGCGACTGTCCCGCGCTTGTGCGATCGGGGCCGCGACCTGGAGCAGTCGGTTCTCTTCGAGCCGTCCCGCGTCGCGACGGAGCGCGATCAGCACCTCGTTCCCGCCGCTTTCCCCGAGCTTCGTCTCCGTCTCTCGGAGATACTGTCGGCCCGCCTCTCGGCGAACGGCGTCCACGGCGAGTCCCTCGCGATCGATGTCGCCGCGGACGTAGTAGAAGTACCACAGCGTGCCGAAAATCAGGATGCCGACGGCGCCGACCAGCGGGAGGAGATCCATCTGCGTGATGATGAAGACGCCCGATACGACGCCGAACAGCGGGATCCACGGGTATGCGGGCGTCACGAACTCGGGGTCGTACCACTCGAGCTCGCCTTCACGGAAGGCGATCAGCGCCACACAGACCAGCGTGTACACGGTGATCTGGAACGCGCTGGCCATCTTGGCGATGTCCTCGACGGGCAGCGTCGCGATGATGAACAGCATCACTCCGCCCGTGACGAGGATCGACGTGGACGGCGTTCGGAACCGCGGGTGAACGTATTCGAATCGGTCCGGCAACAGGTCGTCCCGGCTCATCGCCAACGGATACCGGGAGGCCGTGAGGATACCCGCGTTGGCCGTCGATAGCAGCGCGAGGATCGCCGCCACCGAGATGATGGCGATTCCGAGGAAGCCGAAGAGCGGATCGACGGCCACCGCCATCGGGATCTCGGTCCCCGTGAGCGTCTCGGCGTCGACGATGCCGACGAGTACGTAGACGATGAGCACGTACAGCAGCGCGGTGATGAACAGCGAAACCAGCAGTCCCAGCGGGAGGTTTCGACCGGGGTTTTTGATCTCCTCGGCGACGCTGGCGACCTTCGTGACGCCCGCGTACGAGACGATGACGAGCGCGATCGCGCTGACGACGCCGTCGTACCCTTCCGAGAAGAACGGCTGGTAGGAGCTCCCGTCGACCTGTGTGATCGTGAGCGCGACGAAGACGACGAGGATCGACACCATCACCACCACCATGATCGATTGCAAGCCGCCGGTCTGTTTCACTCCGACCAGATTAACCACGATAAGGACCACCGCGAGCGTGAGCGCGGCAGCGGTGAGGTTTGGCAGCCAGAGCAGCAGTTCGAGATAGAACATCCCGCCGACCAGAGCGAGCGCTCCCTTAAACAACAGCGTCAGCCACGTTCCGATCCCGGCGACCGTCCCGACGGCGGGGCCCATTCCTCGCTCAATGAACACGTAATCGCCGCCCGCCTCCGGCATCGCGGTCCCTAACTCGGCGATCGCGAGCGCCGCGGGGACCACGAGAATTCCGGCGATCAGAAACGCGAGGATGACCGACGGTCCGGCCTCCGCCATCGCCAGTCCGGGGAGAATGAAGATCCCGCTACCGATCATCGCCCCCATACTGATGGCGACGACGGCGACGAGACCGAGGTCCCGCTCAAGATCTTTGGGCATGGTGACGGCCTTTTCGGCAGGAGGTATATGATTCTTCTGAAAAATGTGGTCTTTTCACCGCAATTAATACAGATATTTTCAAAATCTGTTCTAAAATACGATTATCTCGGGTTAGATGCCGTATTATATAACTGTTATCGGTTCGCTATTCGGAACGTCGGTTCCGAGCGAGCGGTGGATCTGCTGACCGGTGAGATATCTGCGAAGTCGAACGAGTCGTCACCACCTCCCCGAACCCTTATCATAGGAACCGATGCCACTCGACGCTGTGATCTCCTTCAGCGACGTCTCGCGGGCCGCGTACTGTCCGAGACAGCTCTACTACGACCACCGCGCGGAGGACCGTTCGGTTCCTGATGCGGCGCGGGCCCGAATCGATCTCGCGTTTCGATACGCAGCGCTCGTCGACGCGCCGGATCGGACCCTCAGACGGCTCCCGATCCGACGCTCGCCCGCCGCTTACCGCCGGAACCTCTCGCGGCTCCGCGAGCGCGACGACTACCGCGGACTCGTCGACCCCGATCGGGAGCGGGCGTTTCTCTCGGGCAAGGACTGCCACGGAATCGCTTATAAGCTGATCGAAGAAGGTGACGAGACGGACGCCGGTCCGCCCGTCCCGACGGTCGTCTCCCCGGGCGAGCCGCCGGCGAACGGCGTGTGGGAGCCGCAGTCGGTCAGGGCGGTCGCCGTCGCCAAGGCGCTCTCGTGGGAGCGGGAGCGCGAGGTCCCGCGGGCGCTCGTCGAGTATCCCAGCGTCGGCGTCGTCCGCGAGGTCCGGCTGACGACGCGGAGGAAGGCCGGCTATCGGCGCGCGCTGCGAGCGGCCCGCGCGATCGACGGACCGCCGGCCCGAGTCGACGACGACCGATGCTCCGCCTGCGAGTACCGAGACCGGTGCGGCGTCGGCCGTCGGTCGTTCCGGTCGCTGCTCGGGTGAGCGGCGCGTCGGTTCAGCGCGCGTCGGATCGAGGCGTGAGATCCGCGGCTACGGCGAGAACGACGCTCCACACGCCGTACAGGTGAACCGGAACCGGCCTTCGTCGGTCATCGCGGTGTCGTGGACGCGCTCCTCACCGCAGTCGTGACACTCGATCAGCGTCTCGATCTCGTCCCAGTCGTGGCGCGCGCCGGGCGCGCCGATCGCCCACGCGACGACCTCCTCGTCGGCGTCCTCGCGAACGAAGCCGGACTGGAACTCGCCCGGCGCGAAGCGGATCAGCTCGCCCGCCCCGACGTCGACGCGCTCGCGCTCCCGCCCGACCTCGAAGGTGGCGGTCCCGGAGAGCACGTAGAAGACCTCCTCTTGGTCGCCGTGTGCGTGCAGCCCGCCGGCGAACGCGTCTCCCGGAGCGAGTTCGAAGTAGTTCATCGCGACGTGTTCGGTCCCGAGCGCCCGCGAGACGGGTTTTCGGAGGTCGTGAACGCCCAGCGGATTCGTGACGACGTCGACGTCGTCGACCGCGACTCGGTCCATGGGGATCCGCTCGCCGTCCGCCGCCGTAATCCTGTCGGCGAGCGGGGAAGTGCCGGTGAGTTCGCGACTCGGGGTCGCGGTCGCGTCTCGCGAGGCCGGAGCCCCGGCGACGAATGGTCACCGAAGCCCCTCGCTCGCCGACGATCCGTTGGTGAAACCTGTCGCGACCCGGTCGTTTATACGTGTGTGCGTCGTTCGCAGGGATACGAATGACACGAGAGACTCGTGATCGTTCGGAGGATAGAGGAAGTCGCCTCGCGGCGGCTGGCCGCGAAATTCTCCGACGATAACGACGCCGGGGCGCGACCGCCCCGCGGCGGCACCGGCCTCACGACCAGCGACCCGGTAGGCGGCAACAGAACGGAGACCCTTTTGAACCCACTCACCACACTCGAGGAGGTACAGCTGTTAGACACGACCTTACGCGACGGCGAGCAGATGCCCGGCGTCTCGCTCACGCCGGCCGAGAAAGTCGACATCGCCCGCGAGCTCGACGCCGCGGGGATGCACTTCGTCGAGGCCGGCTCGGCGTGCACCTCCGAGGGCGAGCGCGAGGCGATCCGGCGCGTCGCGAGCGAGGGGCTCGACGCGACCGTGACGAGCTTCGCGCGCGGCGTGCGAGCCGACGTGGACCACGCGCTCGACTGTGGGGTCGACGGGGTCAACCTCGTCGTTCCCGCCTCAGACAAACACGTCGAGACGAAGGTCGGCTCGACGCGCGACGCGGTCGTCGACCGGACCGTCGAACTCGTCGAGTACGCGAAAGCCCACGGGCTCTGGGTCGAGGTGCTCGGCGAGGACGGCTCCCGCGCCGACCTCGACTTCCTCGAGCGGCTGCTCGGGGCGGGGCTCGACGCCGGCGCGGACCGGATCTGTTACTGTGACACGGTCGGCGCGGCGGACCCGGAGGGCACCGCCGATATCGTCTCACGGCTCGCCGAGCTCGGCCCGACGAGCCTCCACACCCACGACGACCTCGGTTTCGGCGTCGCGAACGTCCACGCGGGGTTGAAAGCGGGGGCGGACACCGTCCACGGCACCGTGATGGGCGTCGGCGAACGCGCCGGCAACGTCGCCGTAGAGGAGGTCGCGATCGCGCTCGCCCGCTCGTACGGCGTCGACACCGTCGATCTGAAACGTCTCTATCGGCTCTGCCGGACGGTGAGCGAGGCGACCGGCGTCGCGCTCCCGCCAAACAAGGCGGTCTGCGGCGCGAACGCCTTCGCACACGAGTCGGGGATCCACACCGACGGCACGCTGAAAGACGGGACGATGTACGAGCCGTACCCGCCGGAGACGGTCGGCCGAGAGCGCCGGCTCGTCTTGGGCAAACACGCCGGACGCGCGGGGGTCAAGGCCGCGCTCGCGGAACACGACCTCGCCGTGGACGACGACGAACTGAGCGCGGTCGTCGCTCGCGTGAAGGAGCTCGGGGACCGCGGGAAACGCGTCACCGACGCCGACCTGCTCGCGATCACCGAGGACGTACAGGGTCGCGAGCGCGACCGCCACGTCGAGCTCGTCGACCTGTCGGCCACCTCCGGCGGGAACCTCCCGACCGCTTCCGTCAGGCTCCGGGTCGGCGACGAGGAGCGCGTCGCCTCCGGCACCGGCTCCGGCCCGGTCGACGCCGGGCTCGAAGCCGTTCGCGCGGCGCTCGCGGGCGACGACTCCGACGGTGACAGGCGGCAGTTCTCCTTCGAGCTCGACTCGTATCACGTCGACGCGATCACGGGCGGGACGGACGCGGTCGTCACCGTCGAGGTCGACCTCTCGCGCGGCGACCGGTCGGTGAGCGTCTCCGCGGCCGACGCGGACATCACGCGCGCCAGCGTCGTGGCGATGGTCGACGGGTTAGACCGGCTCCTCGCCGCGGCCGACGACGAGGCTGGGGTCGAGTCCGGCGCGGTTCCGCCCGCGGACGACTGAGCCGTCGCGCCGTTATCGCTTCTCGCCGCGCAGCCACACGTACTCACAGCCGTTGAGCAAGAACGTGACGCCCCCCTCTGCGACGTGGTACCCGCCGTCGCCGACGACGCGCTCGACGGTGTCGGGAGCGACGTCGAAGCCGACGACCTCCTCGCGCGCGTCGTCCGCGAGGTTGTGCGCGCACAGCAGGACGCTCCCCTCGTGGTCGAATCGGTGGACGCGGGTCTCCGTGTGGTCGGCGTCGGGTACGGAGTAGTCGCCGGCGGCGATCTCGGGGCACGCGTGGCGGGCCGAGACGAGCTCCCGGACGCGAGAGAGCAGCGACCCGGGGTCGTCGCGCTGGGCGGCGACGTTCACACGGTCGTAGGCGTACTCCCCCTCGTCGACCGCGGGGTTGTAACAGTCCTCGGGGGCCGCGGTCGAGAAGCCGGCGTTCCGTGAGTCGTCCCACTGCATCGGCGTGCGGACCGCCTCGCGCTCGGGCAGATCGAGGTCGGCACCCATCCCGATCTCGTCGCCGGACTGGAGCGCGACCGAGCCGGGAAGCGCGAACAGCAGGCTGTGGGCCAACGTGATCCGGTCGCGGTCGCCGTCGTACAGGTCGGCGAGCCGGAGCCGATGGCCGCGCTCGAAGATCCACGAGTCCCCGTCGTCGTCGCCGAAGTAGTCGCGCGCGTGTTCGAACGCCTCCTCGGGGAGCTTCAGGAGGTTCCACTCGTCGTGATTCCGCAGGAAGTTCACCCACGTGCCGATCCCCGCTACGTCCGGGAGGATCTCTTCGGCCCGCTGGAGCGGCCACGTGTCGCTCACGCCGACCGCGTACGTGAGGTGCGCGTTCATCACGAAGTTGAACTGAAGGTTGAAGGCCTCGCCGTCGCCGAAGTAGTAGTCGAGGTGTTCCGGCTCGTCGTCGGCCTCGGCCAGCAGCACCGCGTCCGCCTGCTCCGCCTCGACGACCCGACGCATCCGTTTGAACAGCTCGATGGGCTCGCCGAGGTCCGTCTCGTCGAGCGTCGTCGCGTCGTGGCCCTTCGGCATCAGCATCGGGTGGGCGGCGTCGATCCGGAAGCCGTCGACGCCCTGGTCGAGCCAGAATCGGAGCACGTCGAACAGCTCCTCGCGGACCGCCGGGTTCGCGACGTTGAGATCGGGCTGGTGGCCGTAGAACTGATGGAAGTAGTGTTTGTCGGCGACTTCGTCGTACGACCAGACGCC
>CAZNOA010000081.1:0-7067 GCA_964574565.1 uncultured Halobellus sp.
GCTTCAACGGCGTTCGCTATCCCCTTGAACTTCTTTTCGTGCTTGTCGAAGCTCGTCATTATGAGGAACTGGCTGAACAGCGATACGTGCTCGACGAACGTACTGAACAGCAGGATGCTCATCACGTACTCCCGTTCGTCGTCATTTTCCCTCTTCTCCAGATATTCGTCGAGATACGCGATCCGCTTTTTCATCGCTGGCTCCTCAGTCACCTGCTCGAAGTCATCCGTGATCCCCAGGACATCGAGTAAATGACTGTAGGCGTCCATGTGCCGCACTTCGCTCTCCGCGAAGGTCATACCGACATTCCCGACCTCGGGTTTGGGCATCTCCTCGTAGATATCCGACCAAAACGTCTTCACCTGTACCTCGATCTGCGCGATAGCCAACATCGTCCGCTTGATAACGGTCTGCTCGGCAGGAGTCGTGTTGACCTTGAAGTCTTGGACGTCCCCGTCGAAATTGAACTCCGTGTGTACCCAGTAGCTGTTTCGTATCGCCTCGACGTAGTCGAGAAAGTCGCTGTACTCGTAGGGCTTCAGCTGTGTTCTTTCCGAGAAGATGTCCGTCTCGATATCTGGGCCTGTGCTCGCGTTCGTGTCTGCGTTTTCGCTTTCACTCATCGTTGGTCACCTCAAACGAGACCGCTTTCGTTGGGTTGCCTCTGCCGCTGTCTGTATCGGTCCGGTGAGTCGGACGGTAGTCGTGTCGTTCGGGAAACGGTCTTACATCGTAATGTGAGTGGAGCCGTGTGAACCGTGTCGAACCACACATGCTCCACTGACATAAGTATTACCAACAAGCTTGTAGTACAACAAATTTACTTTCTTACGGAAGGATCAGAGACGTTCCTCCGATCCACGAGTGAGCGGTGTCGAGGCGGTGAGTAAGCGGTGATCCCCGGTCACGAACGGTCGCTACGGTGCCCAACTGGCGGCGTCGAGCGCCCAGGCCAGTCCGACCGCGAGACCCCCACCGATCAGTCCGGCGAGAAGCGCAAACCCGGCGGCGGGGGCGAGCGAGAGCCCGGCCAGAAGCAGGAATGCCCCGACGAGCAGCGCGACGGTGTCGCCGGTGATCGATGCGCGGACCACGGGGGCGATGGCACCGCCCGCGAGGGCCCCGGCCGCGACCGTGCCGGGCGGCCCACCGAGCGCGGCTTCGACGACGGCGAAGTCGAGGCCCGCGGAGAACACCACCGCCGGATCCGTGGGACTGACGCCGAAAACGAGCGCGACGAGCGCGCCGAGCGCCGGCGCGACGAGCGCGCCGCGCGCGGAGAGCGCGGATCCCGTGAGGGCGGCGACCCCCGTGACCAGCAGGACCGAGCCGGCAGCGAGGAGTGCCGGAGTAACGGCGTTCGAGAAGGGTGAGGGCGCGATCAGTGCGGGTACTCCGGAGGCGTTCACCGGAGCGACCGCGGGCGCGAGACGAGCCGCGAGGGCGAGCGCGGCCGCGGCGACGACGAGGAGGGCGAGTCCGAGTGCGCGGCGAGGGAGACTCATGTCGGAGTCAAACGCGCCGAGACGCATAACGATCGCGGGACGGGGAGCCGATCACGTGCGGATCGAGAACACGGCCGTTCCGCGAGACGGGGCGGGGTCGACGACGCGGGTCGGCGACGTCCGAAGCGTCTCATATCGTCACCCCCGCGCGCTCGCCGCCGACCGAGACGACGACGCGCTCGGGCGGCCCCCGCTCGTCGGTCAGCCGCATCAGGAGCGTTTTCGTCACCGGCTCGTCGTCCGTGTCGGTCTCCCCGCGGGTGCCCGTCTCGTCGACGGCGATCCGGAGGGACCGATCGCCGGTGCGGCTGATCGATGCGAGCCGGAGGACGGCCTCGGAGGGCGCGAGCCGCTGGGCGACGACGAGCACCGACTCGCCGCCGTCGTCGACGAACGACGTCTCCCCGGCGAACGCGTGCATCGCGTCGGCGTCGGAGCGGACAGCGCGGCGAGCGCCTCGAGCCGAGCGGAACGAGACGGCGTGGGTCGGCAGCTCCTCGGGTCGAGAGCGGATGCTGCGCCCTTCGAGGAGCGGATCACCGTCGAGGTATCGGCTTCGGACCCGGAGGTCTCGCGGCGTCGACGCGGCGACGTCGTGTATCCGGTCGACGCACCCCGCGGTGACGACAGCGAGGCCGCCGGCCACGACCGCGCGGCGATTCATGTGAGCGGCTCTGGCGGTCACGGATAAAAACCTCGCCGTCAGAGTTGCGCGAGCTGAGAATCGGGGACCGCAGAACCCGGCGGCCGAGTCGTCGACTATCGGTGTTAGTCGTCGACCATCGGGGCCGGAACCCCCTCCTCGTCGCCGTCAAGCTCGAAGGCTCGGCGGAGCTCCGCGATCCGATCGCGAATGTCCGCCGCCAGCTCGAACTCGAGGTTGCTCGCGGCCTCGTTCATCCGCTCTTCGAGCGCCTCGATCTGCGCTGTCGCCTCTTCTTCGGTGTCGACGTCGCCCACGCTGACGTTCGAGGTGTCCGTCTTCGACCCGGGGAGGTTCGTCTCGCTGACCGGCTTGTCGATCGTCGTCGCCTCGTACCCGTGCTCTTCGTTGTACGCCAGCTGGATCTCCCGGCGTCGCTGCGTCTCCTCGATGGCCGCCTCCATCGAGTCGGTCATCCGGTCCGCGTAGAGGACGACCTCGCCGTTGACGTTGCGGGCGGCCCGCCCCATCGTCTGGACGAGCGTCGTGGTGGAGCGGAGGAACCCCTCCTGATCCGCGTCGAGGATGGCGACGAGGCTCACCTCCGGGATGTCGAGCCCCTCACGCAGCAGGTTGATCCCGACGAGCACGTCGATGTTGCCGAGCCGGAGGTCGCGGATGATCTCGTGGCGCTCCAAGGTGTCCGTCTCGTCGTGCATGTACGCGACGTCGACGCCGGCCTCCTCGAAGTACTCCGTGAGGTCTTCGGCCATCCGCTTGGTCAGGGTGGTGACGAGCACGCGCTCGTCGCGCTCGATCCGCTCATCGACCCGTTCGAGGAGGTCCTCGACCTGCCCCGTGGCCTCCGTCACCTCCACTTTCGGGTCGACGAGGTGGGTCGGTCTGACGATCTGTTCGGCGATCCGGTCGGAGGTCTCGCGCTCGTACTCGCCCGGCGTCGCCGAAACGTACAGCGTCCGGTCCGTCTTCTCTTCGAACTCCTCGAACGTCAGGGGGCGGTTGTCGTACGCCGTGGGGAGCCGGAACCCGTTCTCGACGAGCGAGTCCTTCCGCGATTTGTCCCCCTCGTACTGGCCTTTGATCTGCGGGATCGTCTGGTGGGACTCGTCGATGACGGTGAGGAAGCCGTCGGGGAAGTAGTCGAGTAAGGTGTAGGGGGCGTCGCCCGACTCGCGGTCGTCCATGTGGACGGAGTAGTTCTCGATGCCGGAGCAGTAGCCCGCCTCCCGGAGCATCTCGATGTCGAAGGTGGTGCGCTCTTCGATCCGCTGGGCCGCCACGAGGTCGCCCTGTCGCTCGAAGTACCCGACGCGTTTCTCCATCAGGTCCTCGATCTCCGCGATCGCCTGCTCCAGTTTGTCGTCCGGGATGGAGTAGTGCTCGGCGGGGTGGAGCATGACCGCGGGCTCGTCGCTCACGACCTCGCCTTTCATCGGGTCGACTTTCAGCATGCGGTCGATCTCCGAACCCCACAGCTCCACCCGGACCGCGTATCGGCCGTACATCGGGTAGATCTCGACGGTGTCGCCGCGGACGCGAAAGGTGCCCTGCGTGAAGTCCACGTCGTTGCGCTCGTAGTTCAGATCGACGAGCCGCGCGAGCAGCTCCTCGCGGCCGACTTCCTCGCCGACCTCCAAGCGGAGCGCCATGTCGCGGTAGTTCTGCGGGTCGCCGAGCCCGTAGATCGCGGAGACCGAGGCGACCACGATCACGTCGTCGCGGGTGAGCAGCGAGCGCGTCGCGGAGTGGCGCAGGCGGTCGATCTCCTCGTTTATCGACATCTCCTTGTCGATGAACGTGTCCGTCTGCTCGACGTACGCCTCCGGCTGGTAGTAGTCGTAGTAGGAGACGAAGTACTCGACGGCGTTGTCCGGGAACAGCTCGCGGAACTCCTCGTACAGCTGTGCGGCGAGCGTCTTGTTGTGGGCCAAGACGAGCGTCGGCTGGTTCAGCTCCTCGGCGACCCACGAGACGGTGTTCGTCTTCCCGGAGCCGGTGACGCCGAGAAGGGTCTGTTTCTCGGCGCCCGACTCGAACCCCTCGACAAGCTGCTCTATCGCCGCCGGCTGGTCGCCCGCGGGCTCGAACGGCGCGTCGACGCGGAGGGGGCGATCGACGGTCGGACGGTCCTCGGAGAGGGGGGAGTCGGGATCGCTCACGATACGCGTCGTTGGGCGGCGAGACACTTGAGCGACGCGACTACGTAGCTGGCAGCGACGAAATCGATCCCGCGCGGACTGGTCACTCGGGGAAAAACCGATTACCGACCGGTCGGAACACCGGTCCGTGTCCCCCCTCACACCCGCCGCCGCCTTCGGCGCGGCCCTCGTGCTGTTCGTCTGGCTCGCATCCGGCGTCTGTGTGAACCTCGACGCGCACGCTCCCGGAGGCGACTATCCGATCTTCCGGGGCATCGCCGCGCCGATTTCGGGCGTCGTGCTGGCCTACTACTTCCTGTGATGGCGTCGCGGACGCCCGCGAGTACCTGCCGTCCCGATCGGAGCGGGCCGCCGCCACCGTCGTCGTCGCTGGAGTCGGTAGACTGGTCGGCGGCAGCCTCGTGTCGCCGCCCGACCCGACCTCGCAGCTGACGCTTTGGCCGATCGCGTTCGCCTGCTGTCTCCCCATCGCGTACTGGCTGGTCGGGTCGAGGACGGACGCGGGCGAAGACGGGGTACTCCGGCCCTGAGTGCCTAGTTCACCGCCTTCGACAGCTCCGCGCCAGCCTTGAACTTCACGTCGTTGCCCGTCCCCGAGGCGTCGGCGAGGTGGACGAGCGGGGCGTCCAGCGCCAACCGTTTCTTGTGGAGGACGACGACCGGCTCCGAATCTCCGCTCGGTTCGCCCACGACCTCGCCGATCACCCCGGTGAGCCCGCGTCGCCCCTCACCGGGCCGGAACCCGCTCAGCCCCGATTCGGACGCCATCGCCTCGATCAGTTCCGCTTTGTTCATGTCGGTACCCTGTACCCGGGCGCTGACTACCGCCGATCCCTCCTCGCTTCGGCCGCGGGCGAACTGCCCGACGACGCGGTCGTGGTAGTCGCCGCTCTCGATGTCCTCGACGGTTACGCTCGCGACCTCGGTCGGTCCCTCGTCGAACAGCAGCGTCACCGAGTCCTCGTACAGCGCGCCCTCGTCGAGCGTCCACCCGCCGGCGAAGATCACCTGATCGTCGTGGAGACACCGCCGGACGAAGAACAGCCCGGGCACCGGACACGGACAGTCCGCGGGCGTCACGAGCACGGGACAGACAAGCGTCGGGCTCACCGAGGCGCCATCAGCGGCACGTCGCTGGCCCCAACAGTAGAGCGTACCCTCACCGTCCCCGGCGGCGCGCCGCTGACCCCAACAGTACACCTCGCCGTCGTTCAGGCTCGCCGCCTCGCGGAGCGTGCCGTCGGCCGCGACGAAGACGCACTTCCCGTCGGTGTCTGTCGAGGCGGGCGCGCCGCTGACGACCGCACCACCGTCGGTGCTGTAGCCGACGATTCCCCGGTTCTCGGTGCGGTAGGTGTCGAGTTCCGCAGAGAGGATCGATCCACAGGAGAGGTCGCGGTGGAGCGAGACGGGGCCGTCGAGCCGGATGCAACCCTCGTCGTCGTACGAGATCCCGTCGCTGCCGTACCGGTCGTGAAACGGTGCCCGCTTCCCGTCCGGCTCGTGTGAGGCGGCGAAGTACGCTAACACTCGACTCGGCGTGAGCTCCTCGGCCAGCGAGCCGAGGTCGCCCGGCAGGCTGGCGTCGGGCAGACAGACCGTGAACCGCTCGCCGATCGTCGGCTCGCCCCGCATGTACCGGACGATGTCGACGAACCGCGGTCGCTCGGGGTCGCGTTCCACGAGCTCGTCGTCGAGGCGTTCGATGTCCCCGAGGACGATCTCGTCGACGCCCGCGAGCTCTCGCAGCGCCACGGTCCAGTTCCCCTCGTCGACGGCGTCGCCGGCTCGGCGAATCCCCGGCGCTCGAACGTCCGAGTTCTCGCGGACCGTCTCGCAGACGCCGGTACCGCACTTGTCGAGTGCTGGCCGAAGCGCGTTCTCCGTGAGGGTGAGGAAGCCATCGAGAGCGCGTTTCGCGTCCTCGGGAGCGCGTCGCTCCACCGCGTCCTGCGCGGTCGCGACGTGGGCCAGCAGATCCAGTTCGATCCCGTGAATCTCCACGAGGATGTCGTCATCGTCGTCGTCATCGTCGTCATCGTCGTTAGGACCGACCCACCACTCGAATTTGTTCGAGCGCGAGGAGTTGTAGTCCTGCGCTTCCGATCGCCGACTGGGTTTGTTCGAGCGCGAGGCGTTGTAGTCTTGGGCCTTCGTGACGCCGCTGGTCGACCAGCCTTCGAGTTCGATCTCCCGGCCTTCGGCGCTGGCCGTCGCCGGCACCCGACGGATCTCGCCCGAGCCGACGCGGAAGACCCGTGGCTCGTCGCGTCCGACGTGGTCGCTGGCGGTCGTGATCGAACCGTCGGACCCCGGTCGCCCGGCGTAGAACGCCGCCGGCGCCGACACCGTCGTCCCGAGCACCTGCTCGCCGGCGCGGTCCACCAACCCGTCGATGGCCGAACACCCCGCCAATCCGGTGAGCGCGACCGCGCCACCGGCGGCCAGCACCGCCCGCCTCGTCGGGCCGAGTCCGTCGGTTCCCGGTCCAGTCCGGTGTCTCGTGTCGGTCGGATTACTTTTCATACTAATTATATAATGTTCTATAAGTATATAAGTTAATGTATGCTTATCGAGCAGGTCGAATCGGTTCGATTAGTCTCCTCGAAGCCACCAACGATGGGTTCGCCGCCGTCGAGCTGCCGGACGAAAACGTTTCCCCGTCCCCCCGCGACTCCCCGTACATGCGCATCGCCGTCCCCAACAAGGGCCGCCTACACGATCCGACGCTCTCGCTTC
>CAZNOA010000082.1:0-6955 GCA_964574565.1 uncultured Halobellus sp.
CCGCTCCGAGCTGCCTCGGCACCAGCGATGACGAGCCCTATGAGTGCCGAGGCCACCGTTTTCGGGCAGAGACGGCGTCTTCGACGGCCGCTGAGAGCGACTTCGGAACCGATAGACGGTCCTCACGGTGCATCGTCGGTAATCGGACGGACACGGGGGGACTACGGGGATTCAGACGCAAGGGACCGCTAACGTTGTCAGCGTCGAGAACATGGTTCCCCCCGTGGTCGCGTCGCTCATCGGACGGCACAGTCGATGGATACCCGTCGAAGGCCGCTCAGAGCAGTATCGAAACGACGGCCAACACGAGGAAGATAATGACGAACCACTTCGCGATGGTCATGCTGATTCCGGCGACGCCGCGGACGCCGAGGACCGCCGCGACGATCGCGATGACGAAGAACACCACTGCCCACTGGAGGAACTCTCCGGAGAACTGCAATGGTGCCGTCTCGCTGAGCGCTGCTACCGACTGACGCTCGGCGGCCGCTAACAGGTCGTTGAAGTTCATACCGGACACTTACTCCGTATCCATTTAGTTATGCGATAGCCATTCGAACGGAATCCGAGTAAGTTGGCGTTTTCGGGACAGTGAGCGCAGCAAACATGTGCTGTGTGTCGCGACGGAGCCCGCCGCGAGCGACCGAGACAGTATCGGTGCTGACACCCGGATGCGACCGGGCGACTCCCGGGCGTCGCGAGCGGTGGCCGTGACATTCGACCCGTCCCCTTGTGAGACGGTGGATCGATCCGTACCGGCCCGACCCCGTTCGAGGGCGGTCGACGGGTAGTGAGCGATTCGCTGACCGAGGGGGCGTTCCCGCAATTGTATATCGCGAATAACGGTATATTATCGAGGTCGAACGGAATCCCGCGGCCGTCAGTGAGCCTCGAGGTCGGCTACGAGTCGAGTTGGTCAGAGAGCCCTCGCATCACCTTCGATTCCGCGCGCGACAGGTGCTCCCACACCGTCGTGGAGCCGAGATCGAGCGCGTCTGCGACAGCTTCGACGCCGGTGCCGCCGGCGTGGTCGTAGTAGCCCATGTCGATCGCCGCCGCCAACACCTCCCGCTGACGGTCCGTGAGGTCTTCGAGAAAGCGGGTCAGCTCCAGTTGGGGTGGACGCTCGATCTCCGAGAGCGCCACGTTGCGTGCGAGCGTCACCTCGTTCCCGCCGCGCTCGAGCGAGCGCATCACGGCCGAGAGGTCGTCGTCCGGAGCGAGATACAGCGTCCACCGCTCGATACCCCCGGTAATCGTCGTTCCCGTTCGAAAGTGGATCCCGAGGTCGGAGAGCCGATCGGAGATGCTGTCCCATGCGCCGGCGTCGACGACGACGGCGACGTACGCGTGGTCGCCCGAAAGCGGAGAGAGCGGCTCCGCCTCGATCACGGAGTCCGCCTCGCGAAAGGCGGAGAGGAACCCCTCGATGTCGGCGGTCGGCCCGCGGATCTCGATGATCCGTTTCCGCTCCGTCTTCCGTCCCGTCATCGAGGAGACCGAGCGCAGCGTCACCGTCGGAAAACGGGCGCTGACCTCGCACTCCGGCTCCCCGTTGTGACGGATGTGCAGCGTCACCTCGCGCATACCGTCGACAGACCGCCGGCGCTCAAATCGGTTTCGTCCGGATCGGTCCCTCGACCGTCTCGGCCGATCGGCCGGTGCGCTCCCAGTGGCGGGCGTTTATCAGGGCCGACCGGATTATTTCGGCCCGCCACTTACACCGGTCGCCGCGTAACGCTGAGTATGCAACCCGACTTGGACCGGTTCACCTCGCGGCGATCGACGGTGTACGGACAGCGCGGCGTCGTCGCCACGAGCCAGCCGCTCGCGAGCGAGGCGGGAATCGAGCTGTTACGCAGGGGCGGGAACGCGTTCGACGCGGCGGTGGCGACCGCGGCCGCGCTCAACGTGGTCGAACCCACGTCGACCGGCCTCGGGGGCGACGTGTTCGCGCTGTACCGGACCGCCGACGGCGAGGTCGGCGCGATGCGCGCCTGTGGGGGAGCGCCCGCGGACGCGACGATCGAGAACGTGGAGGCGGCCCTGCGGGAGACTGACGACATCTCGTCGTACTACCCGGACGACGGGGGGTACGCCGTCGACGACACCGAATCGGCCGGGATGCCCTTTTACGGCCCCCACGCGGTCACGGTTCCCGGCACGGCCCGCGGGTGGGAGGCGACCATCGAGGAGCTCGGACGGCTCACGCTCGCCGACGCGCTCGCTCCCGCGATCGAGTACGCGACCGAGGGCTACCCGGTCTCGGAGGTCATCGCCTCCCACTGGACGGGCGCCGAGGCGCTGTTCACCGACGACCACGCCCGCGAGGCGTTCCTCTTCGACGGCGAGGCGCCGTCCGTCGGACAGGAGGTGACCCTTCCGCGGCTCGGCCGGTCGATGGAGCGGATCGCCGAGGAAGGTGCAGACGTCGTTTACCAGGGGGAGATCGGCGAGGCGATCGCCGACGAGATCCAGTCGGCGGGCGGGTTCATGACCGTCGAGGACCTAGCCGACTTCGAGGTGGAGTGGCCGGAGCCGGTGTCGACGACGTACAACGGCGCGGAAGTGTACGAGCTGCCGCCGAACAACCAGGGGCTCATCGCTCTCGAGGGACTCAACATCGCCGCCGAGTTGGGGGCGGGCGACCACGCGTACGACTCCGCCGAGCGCGTCCACTACTTCGCGGAAGCATTGAAGCTGGCCTTCCACGACGGCCACCGCTACATCACCGATCCTGAGTACGAGGCGCACCCGCCGTTGGCGTCGAACGACTGGGCGAAGCGGCGCGCGACCGAGGTGGGTCCCGAAGCGAACCACGACGTCTCGTTCGGGGTTCCGAACGCGAACGCGGAGGACGCGGACACCGTCCTCCTCACCGTCGCCGACGACGAGGGGAACGTCGTCTCGTACATCAACTCGCGGTTCGCCGGGTTCGGCTCCGGACTCGTCGCGGGCGAGACTGGCATCGCCTTGCAGAACCGCGGCGCGTCGTTCTCGCTCGATCCCGACCACCCGAACAGTCTCGAGCCCGGGAAGCGTCCATTCCACACCCTGATTCCGGGACTCGCCCGCTTCGGCGAGAACGACTGGGCGGCCTTCGGCGTGATGGGCGGTTACATGCAGCCGCAGGGCCACATCCAGGTGATATCGAACATCGTCGACTACGAGATGCCGCTCCAGCGGGCCCTCGACGAGGCCCGGTGGCGGTACCGGGAGAGCGGCGAACTCGCGGTCGAACCGCAGTTCGACGACGACGTGACGGCGAAGCTCGTCAGGAAGAACCACGACGTGCGGACGCTCTCGCCGGTCCAATTCGGCGGCGCACAGATCGCCCGCAACAACGACGGCGTACTCTCTGCGGCGACCGAACCGCGGAAGGACGGGAACGCGCAGGGGTACTGAGACCGTCAGATCCGGGTCCGATCGTCGAATCTACCTGAAGGAGCGGCGCGGCGGTTCGGCCGACTCCGGCGAAACGGGGCAAAGTGATGCTCGCGTGTAATGACCGCAGTTCGGCGCGAAGCGGCCGTTAGAGGAACGGCTTACAAAACGCGTCAAACCCCACCACACGTCGTCTGAGCCGCCTACGATGGAGAGCGAACGTTTCTGTGCGTGTGAATACACTTATAAGCTTCCGTATGGTACACCGTACCAGAATGACGCGAAGAATCCAGCGACGTGACGTACTCAGAGGTGCCGGTGCCGCAGGTATCGCGGCGATCGCGGGCTGTGCGACCGACGAACCCGACGACGCCGACGAGGACGACGGAACGGACGACGACGGAGTGAACGGCGAAGACGGCGACGTTCCCGACGCCGTGATGGTAGTCGGATTCCCGCAGTCGGGCATTCAGCTGTTCCGCGACTACTACTCGGAGTTCGCGGACCAGTCGCCCGACCTCGACATCATCGTTCCCGACGGGCTCATCGACCCCGACCTGCCGGGAGAGGTCGACAACGACATGAACAACGTCATCGGGACGAACCCGTCGGCCGCGGGTCCCGGCGCCGACTTCTACGCCGCGGAGTACGAGGCCGCGTACGGCGAGTCGCCGGGCGTGTTCACCGCGCAGGCGTACGACGCTATGGCGATCAACGTCCTCGCGACCGTCGCCGCGGGCGAGAACGACGGCACGGCGATCCGAGACCGCGTCCGGACAGTCACGAATCCCAACGGCGAGGAGTTCGGTCCGGAGACGCTCGTCGACGCCGTCGAGGCCGTCGCCGCGGGCGACCGGATCCGCTACGTCGGGGCGTCGTCCAGCGTCGACTTCGACGTCAACGGCGACATCGTCACCGCCGCCTACGACATCGTCGACTTCCAGGACGGCGAGCTGAACACGGTCGACACCGTCGAGTTCGGCGCTGAACTCACCGAGGAGGACGAGGCCGCACCCGCGGAGGATCCGGTCGGCGTCGACGACGGTTTCGAGGCACGAGTCGGCGTGCTGCTGCCGGAGACGGGCGATCTCGGCCCGCTCGGCGTTCCGATCCGTGACGGCGCGCTCCTCGCGGCCGACCAGATCAACGACGCGGACATCGGCGTCTCCGTCGACGTTCGCGTCGAGGACACGCAGACGGACCCGCAGGCGGGCATCTCCGGGGCGAACTCGCTCGTCGACGCCGGCTACTCGTCGGTCGTCGGTCCGGCAGCCTCGAACGTCAACTTCCAGGTGACCGACCAAGTGTTCATCCCGAACGGCGTCGTTGGGATCTCGCCGTCCTCGACGGCACCGGGGATCACGAACCTCGACGACGACGGGTACATCTTCCGAACGGCCGCGTCTGACGTCCTGCAGGGCCCGGCGCTCGCGGAGCTCGCCGTCAGCGACCGCGTCGGCGCTTCGAGCAGCGGAACGCTGTTCCTCAACGACGACTACGGACAGGAACTCGAGGAGGAGTACATCAACAGCTTCGAGAACGCCGGCGGCGACGTGCGCGAGCGCGTCTCCTTCGAGCCGGAGCAGGCGTCCTACTCGAGCCAGTGGGGCGACGTCCTCCAACTGTAACTCGGAGCGACGCTCACTATCGGTTTTTTAACGGCGTGGTCGCGGCCGCCAGCGGCGGCACTCCGTTCGACGTGTGCGACCTCGCGCGCCTCCCGTCCGGGCACGCGTACTGATTAGACGCAAGCGGCGTGCCGGGCGGAGCGTCTCGCTTTGGAACGCGAACCCCGTAACCCTGACACCCGAGCGCGCCTACGAACACGTATGGAGTTGCATTGGCACCGTCGTAATCTCCGGCCAGATCCGAATCCGGCGCTTTCGGCGGCGCTGTCTGCAGCGAAGGAGAACGACAGCGGCGTGGTGCCGCTGTTCGTGTTGGACGACGCGATTCTGTCACGTGCCGACGGGTTAGGAGTCGCGTTCATGCTCGGCTCGCTCCGCGCGCTCCGAGCCTGGTACCGAGATCGTGGAGGTGACCTCGCGATACTACACGGCGATCCGACCGAGGTCGTGAGTCGCGTCGCGAGGTGTCTCGGCGCCGATCGGGTGGTGTGGAACAGCGATCACTCGCGACTCGCCCGCGGGCGCGACCGTGTAGTGCGGCGCTCGCTCACTCGTGCCGGCGTCGCGTACGCGTCCGTTCCGAGCGACCGACCGACGGAGACGCGGTCGGCCTCGAAGGCGGTCTCGGACCCTGCGGCGTATCTGGCGAACCCGAACGCGTTGGGAATCGAGACCGGCGCGGTGCCGCGGCTCTCGGAGCTCAGTGAACACGGGTACGATTCGGCACCCCTCACCGTCAACACCGAATCCGCCAGCAAGCGGCTCCGCGCCCTGTCGAACGGAACGACGTATCGTCGGTGTGACGACGACGGTTCCCCGAAGGGGGACGACCAGTCGATCAGTTGGGCCTGAACCCTGTCTCCGGTTGCGCGGTGCCCGACGAGCCGGGGCCGCCGGGTCGTCTCACCCCCCGAGGAAGTCCTGCCGCACGTCCTCGTCGCCGAGCAGCACCTCGCCGCGGTCCGTGTACCGGTTCTCGCCGTTGACGAGTACGTAGCCGCGGCTACAGCGTCGGAGCGCCTCTTTGGCGTTCTGTTCGACCATCAAGACCGCTGTCCCGGCCTCGTTGATCCGGTCGATCCGGTCGAACATGTCTGAGACGAGGTCGGGCGCGAGACCGGCCGACGGCTCGTCCAACAGGAGCAGATCGGGATCGAGCATGAGCGCTCGCCCCATCGCCACCATCTGCCGCTGCCCCCCGGAGAGCGTCCCGGCCTTCTGTGACTCCCGCTCCCGGAGGATCGGGAAGCGGTCGTATATCTCCTCGATGCGGTCCTCCGGAACGCTATCGAGGATGTACGCCCCCATCTCGAGGTTCTCACGGACGCTCAATCCCGGAAACACGTTGTCGGTCTGGGGGACGAACCCGATCCCCTCGTGAATGATCTGTTCGGGGGCGAGCCCGTGTATCTCCTCGCCTTCGAACTCGACGGTCCCGTCCATGTACGTCGTGAGTCCGAACACGGTCTTCATCACCGTCGACTTCCCCGCGCCGTTCGGGCCGACGATGGTGACGTACTCCCCGTCGGCGACGTCGAGATCGATGCCGGAGAGGATCTGGAGGTCCCCGTACCCGGCGTCGAGGTCGCGAAGCCGCAGGATGGCGTCGCCGTCGATCGTGTGTTTCGCGCCCGCTCTCACCGTGCCGGTCGTTCCCTCGTCGTCGGTCGCGGGTCCCACCTCTGCGGACTCCGCCACCGGTTCGGCGTCGCTCATATGTCCTCACCCAGGTACGCCTCGATGACGCGGTCGTCGTTTCTGATCTCCTCGCCGGTTCCCTCCGCCAAGACTGTTCCCTGATGCATGACGATGACGTGTTCGCAGTTGTTCATGATGACGTCCATATCGTGTTCGACGAGGAGGAACGTGTAGCCGTCCTCTCGCAGTCGGTGAATCCGGTCGAGCAGCTTCTCTTCGAGCGTCGGGTTGACGCCCGCCAGCGG
>CAZNOA010000083.1:0-6953 GCA_964574565.1 uncultured Halobellus sp.
ACACGGTCTCGATTCCGAAGACCTGGGCGACGGAGAACGACGTCTCCGCCGGCACGGAGGTCGAGTTCTATCCGGACGGTGACTCGCTGTTCCTCGCACCGCGGTCCGACGAAGAGCGGACCCGCGGCACGCTCGACGTGACGGACCTGTCCGGACAGGCGCTCACGCGAGCAGTGACGACGATGTACGTCAGCGGGTTCGACGTCATCGAACTGGAGGGAACGCGTATCACCACCGATCAGCGGTCGACGATACGCGAGGCGGTACAGAGTCTCGTCGGGTTGGAGGTGTTAGAGGAGACGCGCGACCGGGTCGTCATTCAGGACCTGCTCGACTCCTCCGAGCTGTCGATCCACAACGCGGTCACCCGGATGCGGCTGATCTCCCTGTCGATGCTCGCGGACGCGATCACCGCGCTCTCCGAGCGCGACCACGACCTCGCGCGCGACGTGATCGGCCGCGACGACGACCTCGACCGGCTGTGGATGGTCGTCTCCCGGATATTCCGGGCGACGCTGCGAACCCCGAAGGCTGTCGAGGAGCTCGGGCTCCCCCGCGAGATGTGTTTCGACTACCACTCCAGCGCCCGGCAGTTAGAGCGTATCGGGGACCACGCGACGAAGATCGCACACCTGACGCTCAACATCGACGAACCGCTTCCCGAGGCGGTCGTCGACGCGGTCAACGACCTCCACGCGGACGCGGTCGAAGTGATCGACACGGCGATGGACGCGCTGTTCGCCGAGGACAGCGACGAGGCGACGCGACTCGCGAACGAGGCGCGAACCGGCGTGAGAGCGATCGACGAGCGGGTCCGAGCGATCGACGAGCTCCTTCGGGACCTCGAGCCCGCGAGAGCGCAACTGCTCGGGTTGGTGGTCGACTCCGTGCTGCGGTCGGCCGACTACGGCGGTAACATCGCGGAGACAGCGCTGCAGAAGGCCGCGCCGACGCCGTGACCGGCCGCTGGAACGATGCGGCCCCCTCCCGTCGGACCGTCGGAATCGCAGTCGCCCTGCTCTTAGCGGTCGGCGTACTCGT
The DNA here is from genome assembly GCA_964574565.1 of uncultured Halobellus sp. Lineage (GTDB taxonomy): Archaea > Halobacteriota > Halobacteria > Halobacteriales > Haloferacaceae > Halorubrum. The sequence goes on from CAZNOA010000083.1 coordinate 1,042, forward strand.
CGCCGCCGGCGTCGGCGTTTACTTCGCGATCGGTTCCGGCCCCGACGAGGCGGCCCTCGCCGAGGTCGAAGCCGACCCCGACGTGAGCGTCGAACGACTGGACGGGACTACTGCCGTCCGGAGCGGTCCGGTGACGGCCGAGACGACGGGGCTCGTCTACTACCCCGGTGCCCGCGTGAATCCGGAGAGTTACGTACCGAGCGCGGCCGAGACCGTCGCCGGTCGCGACCTGGTCGTCGTCATCGTCGACACGCCGCTGAACCTCGCCGTGTTGGGACAGAGCCGCGCGGACGGCGCGCGCGAGCCGTTCCCGGCGATCGATTCGTGGGCCGTCGGGGGCCACTCGCTCGGCGGGGCGATGGCCTGTCGGTACGCGGCTGCGAACACGGCCGACCTCGACGCGCTGGTACTCCACGCCGCGTACTGCGATCGCGACATCTCCGATACGGACCTCCGCGCGCTCTCGGTGCTCGACGACTCCGACGGCGTTATCGACACGGAACGGGAACGCGAGAGCCGCGTCAATCTCCCACCGGAGACGAGAATCGTCGGGCTCAGCGGCGTTAACCACGCCGGTTTCGGTGCGTACGGGACGCAGCGCGGCGACGAGTCGGTCGAGACGGATCCGAGAGAGATGCGGGCGGCCGTCGGTAACGTGACCGGACCGTGGCTCGTCGAGTGAGGTCGTCGCCGAACGAGATTGTTACCGAGTGGGCGCGCCGCCGTGTAAGCGCCCCACCGGGTGAACGAGACGGCAGCCGGGTCGCTGCGCGTTTGAGCGGGTTTTTTGGGCGTCGCTGTCGCACGGATCACCATGCCAGAGATCGAACTCGGCGTACCGAAGGGCGTCGTCGAGTCGCTGCCAGAGGAGGACGGCACCGCCGAACAGGACATGCGACGGGCGATAGCCGGGATCCAGTCGCGGCTGAACGAGGAGATCGAGGGGGCCGACTCCGCGGCGGCGGCCGAGGTCGTCGCTGACGCCGTCGAGCGCATGGAGGCGCAGGCGAGCACGTACCACGAGTTCGTCCCCGAGCTGCGCGCGTGGGGCCAGTCGCCCATCTACGCGATCGCGTGGCGGAACCTCTATGTCGAACTGATCGGCCAGCTGTACGAACACGACTGGCTGGGCGACGAGTTGGGCCGCGAGCGCAACTTCCGGCTGGTCGAAGACGGGATCCGCCTGTCGGACCTGTAGTCCGATCGCAGATACCACCGTTCACCGGTGTGACCCGTTTTTAAGCCGCCAGGCCTCGTTGAACGCGTATGGAACTGGAGCTACGCTTCTTCGCGACGTTTCGCGAAGCCGCCGGCGGGAAGACCGTCACCGCGGAGTACGCCGACGACTCGACCGTCGGCGACGTGTTGCGGGAACTGGAGGCCGAGTACGACGGAATGGCCGGCCGGCTGATCGTCGACGCCGACCTCGCGCCGCAGATCAACGTCCTCAAGAACGGCCGCGAGGTGCTCCATCTCGACGGGCTCGACACCCCCCTCGAAGACGGCGACCGCCTCTCGGTGTTCCCGCCGGTTGCGGGCGGATCGGACGGTGACGGCGAGGGCGGGCTCACGGCGGAACCTCCGGCCGAGGAGGGGTGGGAACGAAAGACGATCGCCTACCGCGGAATCTCCCGTCGGCTCGCGGCCCACTACCTCGTCAACCTCGGCGGCGAGCTGGTCGACACCGACGACCCGGCGGAGGCGACGCGCGTCGAGGGTGACGGGTGGCGCGTCACGCTCAGCGCCGTCAAAGTGAACGCCGCCGGCGCGATCTCGCTCACCGAGGTGACCGCGCGATTCGCGGGCGAGCCGGACGTGCTGGCCGAACTGCTCCCGAAGTACCGACAGAAGGCGATGCGCGCCGGCGGCTGATGACCGGGGAGGACGGTCGGAGCGAGAGCGACAATCGCGATGGTCGCGACGATCACGACGAGCGTGGCACTCACGACGGGCGCGGAGACAGCAGCGCCCCGGCCGACGAATCCGGGTCGTACCCGATCGAGGGGACCGCTCTCGTGAAGACCGCCGTGCTCGCGAGCGTTCCGACCGGTCGGCTCCCGGAGTTGCTCGCTCTGGTCCAGGCTGACCTCGGCCCTCGGATCGACGAGTACCGCCGTCGGTACGAGCGGATCGCGGCCTCGCCGGACCGAGAGACGTTCCTCGTCGAGCCGGACCACTGGGAGGCCGTCGGCGACCGACTGGGCCTCTCGGACCGCGAACGCGACGCTGTCGTCCGCGCCCACGAGACCGCCGTCGAACGGGCGGGTTCCGACGGTGGTCCCCGAGCGGAGTTCGAGACCGCACTGGAGATCCGATCCGGAGTCGTGATCGGCGTAGAAGGGGCCGACAGCGGCGGCGCCTGACCGACGCCTTTTCAACGGCCGACGCGAACGTTGCCTCCATGCGACTCGCACGACTGCTGACGCCCGACGGGCCGGTCTCGGGACGCTACGAGGACGGAGTGGTTTTTGCCGACGACGGCCGGTACGAAGTCGGTCGCGACGGCCGACTGCTCCCGCCGTGTGACCCGACCGCGCTCTACTGCGTCGGTCGCAACTACGCCGAGACGCTCGATCAGATGGCGTACGAGCGGCCCGAGGAGCCTGACTTCTTCATCAAGCCGCCGGCGAGTCTGCTCGCACACGGCGAGGCGATCCGGTACCCCGACTGGACCGAGGAGCTGACGTACGCGGGCGAGCTCGTCGCCGTGATCGACGAGCGGTGTCGAGATCTCGCGCCCGATGACGTCCCGGCGGTCGTCCGCGGCTACACGATACTGAACGACGTGGACGCCCTCGACCAGCAGGGCCGGACCGCGCGAAAGGCGTTCGACGGCTCCGCGCCGCTCGGTCCGTGGGTCGAAACCGACGCCGACCCGACGAGCCTCGACATCTCGACCACCGTCGGCGGCGAACAGCGACAGGACGCGAACACCGAGCTGATGCTGTTCGGCCCCCGCGAGATCGTCTCGTACCTCTCGGAGCGGTTCACCTTCGAGCCCGGCGACTGTGTCGCGTTCGGCAGCCCGGCGAACCCCGGGCTCGTCGAGCCCGGCGAGCGCGTCGAGATCACCTACGAGGGCGTCGGCACGTTGTCGAACACGGTCGTGCGCGCGGAGTGACCCCCGCGGCTATTCGCCGGCCCGCAGCGGCTGTCGCTCTCCGTAGGTGAGCGTCCGCCAGACCCACTCGACTGGCCCGAACCGGCAGTACCGGAGCCAGAGCATCGAGAGCGGTACCTGGACCGCCCAGATCGCGACGACGATACCGAGCTGTTCGACGCGGCTCACGGAGCCGAACAGCCCGAAGCCGTGCCCGTAGAAGACCGTCGTCGCGACGACGGTCTGTAGGAGGTAGTTGGTGAACGCGGTCCGTCCGACCGCCGCGAACGCCCGCGTCGCGAGCCCGTCTGGTCGCCGGCGGGCGTACAACATCACGACCCCGAGGTAGCCGCCGGCGACGAGGAAGCTCCCGACGTAGTTGAACTGCCGCCAGAACAGCGCGGCGTCGGCGCTCCAGTCGTTGGCCTCGATGTAGACGACGCCGCTCGCGACGATCACGAGTCCGACGGCACCGAGCGCGATCATGCGCTGATACAGCGCCGACGACCGCTCACCGGTCATCACGCCCCACCGGTACAGCGCCATTCCGAGCAGCATCGTTCCCCCGACCTGCCAGAAGCTCCCGCCGATGAAGCCGGTCGTCTGCCGTTCGAACGCTGTCGGCGCTCGGTGATCGAACTGCTCAAGCCACCCGCTTCGGTACGTCGCCACCTCCTGTCGGAGCGCCGCCTCGGTCGGCGCCCACTGGCCCGTGATCGCCCCACCGCCGACAGTGAGCGCAGCCAACAGCTCTAACGCGGGGACGAACAGCACGAGAACCCCGCCGATCGCGGCGAGTTTCGGCGCATCGAACTCGCGGGCGACGATCAGAAGCAGCGCCGAGAAGCCGTACGCGACGAGGATGTCACCGTACCACAGCAGGTACGCGTGTAACAGCCCGATCCCGATGAGGATCGCGGTCCGGCGGTAGTGGAGCCGCACCGCGGGCTGTCCCTTCTCCGCTTTGCTCTCGACGAACAGGAGGATTCCGGCGCCGAACAGCGCTGAGAAGAGCGTGATGAACGTGTTCTGTGCGAACACGTGCGAGACGACCCACGCCCAGTAGTTCGCGCCGGAGAAGTCCCCGTACACGGTCGGGTTCAACAGCGTCGTCTCCGGCATCGAGAACACCCAGACGTTGATGACGAGGATGCCGAGGAGGGCGACCCCTCTGAGCGCGTCGAGACCGACGATCCGTTCGGAGGGCGGTGTCGGACCGGTGTCGCGGGTCACTTGTTGTGTCCGAAAACGGTCCAGAGGACCGAATAGGTTCGGATAGCGGGTCGACAGGTGACCGTCGACGGTCCCGGTCCCCGTTCAGTCCAGTCGAACCGCTTCGCCGCGCTCCGATGACTCGTAGATGGCGTTGATGACGCGCTGGACGGACAGCGCCTCGTCGATCGTGTTGATCCCCGGAGCCTCTCCCTCGGCGACCGCCTGCAAGAATGTCTTCTGTTCGGCGTCGTGGCTGTCGCCGTCCCGGGTCTCGATCGCCGAGTCGGAGAGGTGGTGGTGTTCGCCCCCGCCGGTCGCCGCCTCGTGGATCGTCAACTGATCGCTCCCGCGGTCGAACGTCGCTCCGGCCTCGGTGCCGCGGATCACGAACTCGTCGTTCGTCGGTCGGTTCGCCGCCCACGCGACTTCGAGCGAGACCGTGCTGCCGTCGGCACCCCGGATGAACGCGGAAGCGGAGTCGTCGACGTCGAACCCGTCGCCTCCGTTATCCTCGCCCCACATGTGGACGAACGCGTAATCGTCGCGGTCACCGAACTCGGAGCGAGTCTCGCCGCTCACCTCGACGACCTCCGGGTGATCGAGGAAATACAGCGCGAGGTCGATGGCGTGGACGCCGATATCGATGAGCGCGCCGCCGCCGGCGACGCCTTTCGAGGTGAACCACGACCCGCGCCCGGGGACCCCGCGGCGTCGGATGTAGTTCGCCTCCACGTGGGTCGTCTCGCCGAAGCGCCCCTCGTCTTGATAGCCTTTGATCACCTGCACCGGCTCCGCGAACCGGTTGTTGAATCCGACCATACAGAACCCCTCGGCGTCGCGGGCGGCCTCCGCGATCCGCTCGGCGCTCTCGAGCGTGTGCGCGAGCGGCTTCTCTAACAGCACGTCGAGCCCCGCTTCGAGCGCCGAGAGGGCGTACTCCTCGTGGAAGCGATTCGGCGTCGTGATCAGCACCGCATCGCACACGTCGTAGAGGTCGCCCTCGTCCTCGTAGGCGTGAACGTCGAACTCCTCGTGGAACCGGCAACGGGCTTCGGCATCGATATCCATCCCGCCGACGAGGTTGGCGCCCCGATCGGTCAGCTTCGCAGCGTGGTGGGTACCGATCCCACCGAGACCGACGATCCCGACGGCGACGTCGTTCGCGTGCGTCATGCGACGAGATTAACAATGATAGTTGTTAAGGTTCACGCTCCGGAGTTGGTCGGTTATACGCTACTTAACGACCGGCTGTCGAGTGTTGAGGCCGCTTGCGTTCGACTTTGGGTGTTGCTTCCTGCCCGAGCGGATCGGTGTTGCTTCCTGTCCGAGCGGACAGGCGCCACTGTCACTGGACGCGTGTCACGAACCCGTGTCGGTTGGCCGACTACTACTCAGCGTTCGCGGGTCATCCACTCGCTCGCCTGCGGTTCGTTCGGGTCGGTAACGACTTCGACCAGCGCGGGACCGTCGTGCGTTCGGGCGTCCGCCACGGCGTCACCGATCGCGTCGCGGGCGTCGACCCGTTCGGCACGAACGCCCATTCCGGACGCGACGGCGACCAAGTCGAGCCCGGCGTCCGCCCAGCCGTACGCGCTCT
>CAZNOA010000084.1:0-6941 GCA_964574565.1 uncultured Halobellus sp.
GCAGGTCGCCGAACACCTCGTGGACGATCGTCCCCTTGACGACCGGGTAGTTGAGGGGGATCCCCGAGAGCTTGTTCAAGTAGTACATCCGCGGACACTGCACCCACGAGCGGATCCCCGTCACGTCGACGAGGAAGTCGGGCTCGAGCACGACCCACGAGTCGCCCGTGGTCGCGTATCCCGTCTCCCCGTCGAACTCGTCCTCCTCGGCGTCGGTGACGAGCAGTTCCATCCCCGGTTCGGCGTGGTCGGCGGTCTCGGTCCACTTCCCCCACAGCGTCACGTCGACGGCGTCGCCGGCCCCGCGTTCCGGGCGGACGCGGAGCTCGCAGAGGTCGCGCTCGCCGTACGACGTCGACACGGTCCGTTCGTCTCCGACTGAGAGGATCGGGCCCCGAACGTTCACGGCCGACATCCGCGGCCGCGCCGAAAAACGCTGTCGGTGAGAGCGCTGGACAGCGGCCGGTCGGTGCGCTCGACGGACGAGTCCGTCGGCCGATCGAAGCCGTAGCTGCCTTATATTCCGGCCCCGCTCTCTGGAGGTATGAGCGATTCGTTGTTCGACCGGTACGGTCGCCCCGCCCTCGCCGTCGTGATCGTCGTGATGGCGACGCTGTCCGTGTTCAGCGGCTACCTTCGCTTCGAGGACCAGGGAGTCGCCGCCCTCGCCGACAGCGCCGTCAGCCTGTACATCGCGCTGCTCGTGCTGTGGGGGCTGTTCCGAGAGGGGTTCGACACGTTCCGGTTCCGCGTCCTGTTGTACCTCGGACTGATCTTCTGGGGGACCGTCGACTTCCTCCTCGGCACCGACACGACGTTCTCGATGGTGATCCTGATCGGCGGCTCGCTGCTGCTCGCGCGGGCGGCGTACCAGTACGCCCAGCGGCAGCGGAAACCCGTCTACGACCGATAGGGACTCGGGCCGATGGTTGGGAGTAACTCGCGCGGATAACGAGAGGGGCTCGGACAACGAGTGAGCCGGATCGACCACCGAAACGGGCCTCTCGCCAGAACGACTTTGACGGAGGGCGGAGTTGGTGTGGTATGGCCGACACCGGTTCCCGATCGCTTTTCCGCACCGACGAGGTCGGCTCGTGGGGGGCCGTTTACTGGATCGGAGTGGGCTGTTCGGTCGGCATCGCCGCCATCAACCTGTTCATCTGGACGCTGACCTCGATGCCCCAGTTCCTCGCGGTCGGCGGGAGCTTTCTCTTCGGGATCGGGCTGTTTTTCACCCGCTTCTGGAGCTCGGCGCTGTACCTCGTCGGCGTGGTTCACGTCATCGCGCTCGGCGTCGTGTGGGTGTTGTCCGGCGGGGAGTTTCTGATTCTCGGAGCGGTGAACGGGGTCTTCAGCGTCGGACTGCTGGCGTCCGCGCTCTCGCTGTTCTTCGCTGAACACCGCGCCGGAGACGCGTGATACGGCGGCGCGGCCGGGTCCGCGACTCCCGTCACCGACACGCTCAAGCGGATTCGCTGACAAGCCCGGTCACGATGCGCGTGCGAGACTGGGACGACATCCTCGCGGACGTCGCGAGCGGCTCGACCGACCCCGACGGCTGGCGGGCCGTGGCTGGCTCCAGACGCGAGGGACTGGGAGAAGACCTCTACGTCGGCCACCCGAGCGTCGGCGTCTACCACCTGAAGACGTACGCGAAGAGCCCGCGAGACCTCCGCGGCGTCGGCGCGCAGGTCGCTCGGAAGGTCGACGACGAGCTCGACCCGCTGCTCCCGGACGAGGAGTCGGCGGGGCGGTTCGCGGTGCGGTCGGCCCCGGAGGACGCCGATCAGGCGGAGGAGATGGCGACGAGACTGCGCGAGACCCTGAAGGTCCACGCCGAGGCACCGACCGACCCGGACCACCTCTTTGAAGACGTGATGGAGGCGGTCGACTCCCCGGCGTTCGGCCCGATGGACTACGCGTTCGACGGCCGACCGGACGAGCTGGACGAGCTCTCCGACACCTTCGACGAGGCCGAGGAGCTGCTGTCGGCGGAGTTGGAAGACCTGATCGACGCGGACGACGTCGACCGCGGGTTCCACTGACGCGCCGCTGTTCGGCCGCGCTCTCCTTATGCCGGCGCAAAGACGGAGCGCGCCGCGGTTCGAAGCTCCGTCGGCGAACGGCGCCTACCAGTCGTACTCCGCTCGCGGGTCGACGGCGTCGCGCCCGCGATCGAAGACGTGCTCGCCGTCGACGAACACGTGCTCGGTCCGGCTGCCGTTCTCGTGGAAGACGCCGTCCCACACCGCCACGTCGGCGTCGGTGCCCGGCTCGAGCGTCCCGACTCGGTCATCGATACCGAGGATCTCCGCCGGATGCCGCGTGACGGCCGCCAGCGCCGCGTCCTCCGGGAACCCCTCGCGCACCGCGAGCCCGACGCAGACGTCGAGGTGTTGCTGCGGGAGCACGGGGGCGTCGGTCTGGATCGCGACTTTCACGCCCGCCTCGTGGAGGATCGCGGGCGTCTCGAAGGTGACGTTCCGAAGCTCGTACTTCGCGCCGGAGTACAGCGACGGGCCGACCACCGCAGGGACGTCGCGCTCGGCGAACGCCTCGGCGATCAGGTGCCCCTCCGTCGCGTGCTCGATGGAGAGTGCGTCGATCCCGAACGCCTCGGCGATCCGGAAGACGGTCATGATGTCGTCGGCGCGGTGCGCGTGGACGCGCAGCGGTAACCCCTCGGTGAGCACCCGCGCGAGGTTCTCCAAGCCGAGGTCGCGCTCGAAGGGCTCGCCCTCGTTGCGGGCGTGCGCCCGCCTGTCGACGTAGTCTTCGGCCGCCATCAGCGCCTGCCGGAGCGTGGCCGCGACGCCGGGGCGCGTCGAGGGTTGTCGCCCCTGCTCTTCGCCGTGGAAGCGCTTTGGGTTCTCTCCCATCGCGGCCTTCATCCCGTCCTCGCGGATCAGCATCTCGTCGGCGGTCCGCCCGTGGGTCTTCATCGAGCAGATGACGCCGCCGATCACGTTCCCCGAGCCCATCCGCGCCGAGACCGACGTGACGCCGTTCTGGAACGCGTGTTTCAGCTCCTCGTCGCGGGGGTGGAAGCCGTCGAGCGCGTTCACGTGCGGCGTGACCGCGTCGGTCCCCTCGTTGATGTCGCTGTCCTCGGGCTCTCCCCATTCGGCCATCCCGGCGTGGCTGTGAGCGTCGACGAGCCCGGGCGTCACGTGAGACCCGTCGGCGTCGATGACCGTCGCCTCAGCAGGGATTTCGACGTCGCCGACGGCGGCGATCTCGCCGTCGTCGATGAGGACGGTTCCCTCGATCGTCCCGCGTTCGGTCGCCGTGTGGACGATTCCGTTGCGTATCGCGTGCATAGTCGCCTCTCGGCCCCCTGCCTCATAACGCTTCGAGTGGGCGGCGTGGGTCGCCGGCGCTTCGAAACAGCGGAGCGGCAGTTCTTCGCGTGTCGGTCGGAAGCCGGAATCCCGGCTCAACAGGAGCAGTAGTAGTCGCGGTCGACGAACTCCGTCTCGAACAGCTTCGCGGCCGGGGCGGGATCCGTCGGGCGGTAGACGCCGGTCGTCAGGTCGCCCTCGCGCTCGAACGCACCGGAGACGAGCCGCCGCCAGTCGTCGGCCGCCAGCTGGTCCCAGAAGGCGTCGTCGCCGGCGAGCAGCGCGAGGTAGTCGCGGAGGAAGACCCACCGCGTCGGCTCGACGCCCGACGACGCGTACTCGGCGTCGGTGACCGCCGCGTACGCCGCCATCGGGAGGTTCGCGCCGGCGGCGACGGGCAGCGAGATCCACTTCCACGGGCGTGTGTTGACGTCGAGGAGGAGGAACTCCTCGCGGTCGTCGGCGTAGACGAACTCCGCCTCGCTAATTCCATGGTAGCCGGCGTCGTCGAGCACGGACAGCGCGCGCGACTCGATCGCGGGCTCGTCGGCCGTCTCGACCAGACACGAGGTCCCGAACTGCTGTGGATACCGGACCGCGGCGTTCCCCACGACCGCGAGCGCGTCGTCGACGCCGGACGGGGGGACGTACGAGGCCAGCGAGTGGTCTCGGCCGGTCGCGATGTCGACGCGCTGCTGTGCCATCACCGCGATCGACTGCTCGCGGGCGGCCGCGACCACGTCCGCGAGCTCCTCGCGGTCCGCGACCTCGATCACGTTAGTGCCGAACGCCTCCTCGAAGTCGCGTTTGAGCTCCGGCTTGACGACGAGCGGGAAGCCGAGCGAGTCGGCGGCCTCGTCGAGGGTGGCGTCGGGCTCCCGCGTCGCCGCGTCCGCCGTCTCAGCCAAGCGGTACGTCTCCGGGTACGGCACACCGAGCGCCTCGCAGGTCGCGTACAGTTCCGACTTGTTCAACACGTCGTCGAGGGTGTCGATCCCCGAGAAGGGGAGCCTGACCCCGGCCGGCTCCGCCTGCGCGTACGCCAGCGCCCACTCGTCCATACAGCCGAACGCGACCGCCTCCGTCCCCGCGGCGTCGACGATCGCCTCGACGTCCTCGCGGAAGCCGTCGAGGTCGTTGAGCGGATACGTCACCGCGCCCGCGAAGTCGACCGCGTCGGACGGGGGCGCCAGCCCGTCGTGCCGGACAGGGGTGTTGGTCGATGCCGCAGTGCCATCGGATTCGGCTCGGTCGAGCGCGATCACGGGGACGTCGTGTGCGTCGAGCGCGCGAGCGACGCCGAGTCCGGTCACGTGCGCGTTGCTGACGAGCGCCGGCGGCCGGTCGAAGTCGGCGTCCGCGAGCGCGTCGATCAACCCCTCAGTCGAGCGGAACTGCGCTGTCATACCCTCCATCGCCGGTCCGGATACAAAGGCGCACCAGTATCGGCGTCGCGTGCCACTACCGGTGACGGTCGGCGCGGCTCTCGGAACGGTCCGAACGCAACGCGTTTTTACTCGCGTATCGCCTCCGAACGGGTATGACAGGCAGCAATTCCGCAGACGGCGACTCCGCCGAGAACGCGCCCGCAGACGGCGAGCTCCCGGGCCGCGTCCGGCGCGCCTTCGCCGACCACGGCTCGTTCGAGCCGGCCGGCGACGCGGCGTGGACCGCGGAGACGACTCCCTTCGACGGCGAGGTCCGCGCCGAGCCCGCCGCGGACGGACGGATTCGCTTCGTAGTGACCGTTCGCGTCCCGACGCTCTCGGCGGTGACGACCGACGAGGTCGCGGACGTCGTCGAGGAGGGGTGGGCCGAGACGTTCGAGCTCCGCGTCGTCGACGTCGGCGGTGTCACCCGCGGCGAGCACGAGTTCGATCCGACGGTGGCGATCGGCGACCGCGAGATCGTCGTCTCCTTCGAGCTGACCGACATCAACGAGCGGCGCGGCGTCGACGACGCCGGGGCGCTGATCAACTTCGTCGAGGGGACCTACGTGCAGGGCGTGATCCCCGGCTACGAGTACACCGAACCCGTGACCGACATCCTCTCGGCGGCGCGACAGCAGGGCGGCGGCGACGGGATGTTCTGACCGGTCGCGTCGAGGAGGCTCCCGCCGCGGTCGATAGGGGGAAATGCCGTGAGCCCGTACTCGGCGTATGCTCGCGCTGTTCGGGTTCGTCAGCATCCTCGCGCTCGTGGCGTTCCACACGCTACTCGCCGGTGTGACGACCCGGTTCTTCCGACTCCGTCTGTCGACCTCGTGGGGCTCAGTCGTGTACACGATCGTCTTGACACCGATGCTGCTGCTCATTTCGACGCTGTTTTTCACCGGCGTGTTGAATCTGGGAACCGGCGTCAACCTCGGCACGCCGGCCATCGTGATCGGCCTGTTCGTCGCGCTCCCGGTCGTGTTGGGCGCCGCGATCGACTACCTCTACGTCCCGTCGCCGGACGAGTACGAGCTGCCGGACACGCAGTGACGGCCGAGTTCAGTCGGCGCCGAGGAGGTCTGCGAGGATCCCCTCGACCCTCCCGATCACGTCCTCGGGCGATCGGGTAGCGTCGACGCGGTGGAATCGCCCGGGCTCCGCGTCGATGAGCCGCTCGTAGTTCTCTCTGACCGTCGCGAGGTAGCCGTCCTGCTCGAACTTGTTCGTGCGCCCGGAGCGGTCGGCGGCGGTTCGGGCGTCCAGATCGAGGTAGATCGTCGCGTCCGGGGGCCGAGAGAAGGCGCTGTGGATCCCTCTGATGTACTCCATCGGACGCTCGATGTCGGCGTCGCTCCCCGCGAGCGTCGCCGCCTGATACGCGAACCGCGAGTCGGAGTAGCGGTCGGAGATCACGACCTTCCCGTCGGCGAGCGCGGGGGCGACCGTCCCCGAGAGGTGGTCGGCGTGGTCGGCGGTGTACAAGAACAGCTCCGCCAGCGGGTCGGCGTCCTCGGACGCCGTCGATCGGGCCACCGCCTCGCCGTACCAGCTGTCGGTCGGCTCGCGGGTGAACGTCGCGTCGGGGTAGACGTCGTGGAGGGCCTCCCACACGGTCGTCTTGCCGCTCCCGTCGAGCCCCTCCAGCGTGATCAGCATGGTCGCTCTCCGGCGCGGTGCGGAATAAACGACGCGGAATCCGCGGCGCGGCCGGGCGTTCGATCGCTCGAAACCGGCCGGCGGTCGCCGCACCGACACGCCACCGGTTCGTCGTCGACACGCCACCGGTTCGTCGTCGACACGCCACCGGTTCGTCACCGCCGCGTCAGACGCCGCGGTAGGTTTACGGGGTTCCGTCCGAGATTACTCGCATGAAAGTGTTGGTAGCCGGCGGGACGGGGTTCATCGGATCACACCTCTGTCGCGCGCTCGCGGACGGCGGTCACGACGTGACGGCGCTCTCTCGATCGGCGGACGACACGCCCGAGGAGGTCGACACCGCGGTCGGCGACGTCACCGATTACGACTCGATCGCGGACGCGGTCGCGGGACAGGACGCCGTCGTGAACCTCGTCGCGCTGTCGCCGCTGTTCGAGCCGAAGGGGGGGAACGTCATGCACGACCGGATCCACCGCGGCGGCACCGAGAACCTCGTTCGGGCGGCGGAGGC
>CAZNOA010000085.1:0-6855 GCA_964574565.1 uncultured Halobellus sp.
CGAAAGCGACACGACGTCGGCGCTCAAAGCGTCGGGTATGAGCGGGCCGGAGGAGGCGGAAGCGACCGAGCCAGACGAGGCGTCGGCGATCCCCGTCACCGTGTACACCCGTGAGGACTGCTCGCTGTGCGTCGTCGCCCGCGAGACGATCGAGTCGGTCGCCGCCGATCTCGGCGTGGCGATCGAACTCGACCTCGTCGACGTCGACGCGGACCCGGAGCTCGCCGCCGAGTACGGCGAGCGCGTCCCGTACGTGCTCGTCGACGGCCACCCGGCGTTCAAATACGAAGTCGACGAGCGGGAGCTGCGACTGAAGCTGCTGGCGGCGGCGTGAGGAACCGTTCGGCTTCGTTCGGCGCCTTTACGCCGATCGGATCGTCACGTCCGTCGGCGTCGGGTTCGCGATGGTGTCCCCGACGGGACAGCGCTCCTCCACCGCTGCCGCCAGCGCGTCGAGGGTCTCCCGATCGGCGTCCGATTCGACGTCGATCTGTACGTCCAGCTCCTGATACCCCGCTCGGACGTCGTCGACGGCGCCGAGGAACTTCCGCGGGTCGAGGTCGCCCTGAATGTCGATCTCGACGGCGCCGATATCGATCCCCCGCTCTTCGCTGACGGTATGCACGACGACGTTGAGACAGCCGGCCCACGCGCCGATGAGGTACTCGACGGGGTTCGGGCCGCTGTTCGTGCCACCGAGCGCCTCGGGCTCGTCGACGACGAACTCGAACTCCCGCGCTTCGACGGTCGTCTTCGTCTCGCTCTCGCCTTCGGCCGAAACCGCGAATCGTTCGAGGTGGTTCGCTTCGCTCATCGATTCGTTCGACGAGCCAATCGCTGTTGAAACGACCGCTCGTGGACGGCTCCGCCGCTCTCTGTGACGCTCACGCCGCTCCCGTTCTCAGAAAAACGCGCTCTCGACGGCTCGTCTCCCCCGTCGTCGGACGGCGACGGGAATCACTCCTCTCGGCAAGTGTCGCCAGTACGTCCGCCGCCGCGAGGTGGGCGGTCGACGGCGACCGCCTTACGCGACCGTCTCTTCGCCCGCGCCGGGCGCGTTCTCTTTCACGCCCGTGACGGCCTCGACCGCGTTCGACCGGGAGGCGTATCCCTCGCCGGAGTCGGCGATGATGTTACCGTTACGGTGGCGGAGCCGCCAGCGCCACTCGTCGGCGGCGTCCTCGTAGATCTCGAAGGCCGCGTTGCCGACCTCCAACACGTCGGCGGCGGGTCCGTACTCGCGGACGCGCTCGATCGCGTTCTTCGCGTTGGACTTGGAGGCGTACCCCTCACCGGAGTCGGCGATGATGTTACCGTTGCGGTGGCGAAGCCGCCAGCGGTACTCCCCGCCCTTGTCCTCGTACAGCTCGAACGTCGCCGTCGCGCCCCCGTCGCTGTCGGCGTCGTCGCCCGCATCGAGGTCCTTGACCGGCGCGTCCCCGACGTTCGATCGCACGCTGTCGAGTCCCTGTCGGGCCTTCGACCGCGAGGAGTAGGCCTCGCCGGAGTCGGCGAGGACGTTCCCGTTCTCGTGGATGAGCCGCCAGCGCCATCCGCCGCCGGCGTCCTGATACACCTCGAACGCGGCGGGGTCGACGCGGAGGTAATCCGCGGCGGCGACGTGTTCGCGGACTCGCCCGAGCGCGCGCTTCGCGTTGGACTTGGAGGCGTACCCCTCGCCGGAGTCCCCGATGACGTTGCCGTTGTCGTGACGGAGCCGCCAGCGCCACTCGCCGGCGTCGTCTTCGAACAGCTCGAACGTCGCGTCGCTCGCGGCCGCCTCGTCGTCGCTCGGAATCGCCACGTCCGGATCCGCCGCGTCGTCGGGCTCCGGCCCGTCGTCGGCCGCGACCGCCTCGGCCTCCGCGATCGGGGTCTCGATCCGCAGCAGGCCGGCACCGAGCGCGTTCCGGCGAACGCTGTGGAGCCCCTGCTGGGCCTTCCCGCGGCTGCTGTACCCCTGCCCGGCGGTCGCGATGACGTTTCCGTTGCGGTGGCGGAGCCGCCAGCGGGGCTTCCCGCCGGCGTCTTCGAACAGCTCGAACCGGGCCTTGCTCTCGCGCAGCGCCGCCGTCTCCGCTCGCGCGGCGTCCGCCTCCGCCTCGAGGTCGCTGGCTCGCTCTTCCGCGTCGGCCGTGTCCGCTCGCGCCGCCGCCAGCTCCTCGCGGGCCGACTCCAGCTCGGCCGCGGTCGAGTCGCGCTCCGCGGCCGTGGCGGCCGCCTCAGTCTGCATCCGCTCGTAATCCTCGTGTACCGGGTCCGAGAGCAGCGGCACGACGGCACCGGCGAGGCCGATGAGCGCCAGCCCGGCGGCGTACAGCCCGATCACGCCGAGTTCGCCGGAGGCGGTCGACCAGCCGCCGGGGAAGATGCTCACGAACCAGACGACGGCGACGAAACTCAGGACCGCGCCGAGGTAGCCGAGGGTCGTCCCGGTCCGTCGGAGCGGGAATCGAATCACCGCCCCGAGCATGATGAACGGCGGCGCGAGCGCCGCGAGCGCGTACCCGATCCCGCGGGCCGTCGTCGCTCGCTCGGTGAAGAGGAAGACGACGACGCCCAGCAGGCCGAGGAGCACGCCGAACGCGAACAGCCAGTAGCCGTTCACCTCGTCGTTAGTCGTCGGCTTCCCGATACGCCGTTCGTACAATCCGCCGGAACGCTCCGGGTCGGTATCAGTTGCCATTCCCACCTCGTCTGGACACAGCTTCATATAAATAGGGGTATGCGGTGCCGTGTGAGCCTCCGTGTTCGAGCCGCAGCGACCAGAGCGCTTACCCGTTGACCGATCGATCACGCGTCATGCACGTATTTCGAGGAGGACGAGTCGCGGACGTCGAGGGGACACGGCGGGCGGACGTCGCGGTCGCGGACGGCGAGGTCGTCGCGGTCGGGGACGACGCGGACATCGACGCCGCCGACGCGGAGCGAGGCGTCGCCGACGAAATCACCGAAACCGACGTCTCCGGGCGCGTGATCGCGCCCGGGCTGATCGATTCGCACGTCCACCTGATGATGGACGGCCGGCCAGACGTGGCCACTGCGGTCGCCGACAGCGACTACACCGCCAGCTATCGGGCCGCGAGCAACCTCGAAGCGGCGGTCGAAGCCGGCGTGACGACCGTCCGCGATCTGGGAAGCCGGGGGACGCTCGCGCTCGACGCCGGCGAGGCGGTCGCCGCGGGCGAGCTGTCCGGACCGCGCGTCGTCGCCTGCGGCCGCAACGTCATCATGACCGGCGGCCACGGCAACTGGTTCGGCCGGGAGGCCGACGGTCCCGACGAGGTCCGGAAGGCGGCCCGCGAGCAGCTGAAGGACGGCGCGGACGTGCTCAAATGCATGGCGACCGGGGGCGTGCTCACGGAGGGCGCGGTCACCGGCGCCCCGGAGCTGACGCCCGCAGAGCTCGCGGCGTTCACAGACGCGGCCGCGCCGACGAACACCCCGACCGCGGCCCACGCGCACGGCGCGACGGGGATCAAAAACGCGGTCGAAGCCGGGATCACGAGCGTGGAACACGGCACGTTCATGGACCGTGAGGCCGCCGAGCTGATGGCCGACGCGGGGACCTACTGGGTCCCGACCGCGAGCGCCCTCCGCGGCATCGTCGACAACGGTATCGAGGCGGGGATCCCCGAAGAGGCGGTCGAGAAAGCCGAGGACGCCGCGGATCACTTCGACGACGCGTGGGACCACGCGCTCGACGCCGGGGTCACGATCGCGATGGGGACCGACGCCGGAACGCCGTTCAACTTCTTCGGGGACATCCCACAGGAGCTGGCGTACATGGTCGACTACGGACTGACTCCGGCCGAGGCGCTCGAAGCCGCCACGGTCAACGCCGCCACTCTCCTCGGACTCGACGACGTCGGGCGCGTCGCCGAGGGGTACCGAGCGGACCTCGTCGTCCTCGATGCGGACCCGACCGAGGACGTCTCGGCGTGGCGGGACCCGGACGCGGTGTTCGCGGCGGGCGAGCGGATGGCCTGAGAGGCCGCCGAACGGTCGTTGTTAACCCGCGCCGCCGACGCGAACGGTCGTTTTTAACCCGCGCCGCTGTAAGGATCGACCGATGACGACCTCGTCGACCCGGTACGCGGACCCGGACGAGAACCCCTACGTCGAGGCGCCGCCCACCGACTTCGAGCCCGTCGAGCGACTGTCGGCCGAGCGGGCCGCCGAGCAGGCCGCCGCCCTCCGGTCGGCGATCCGCGAGCACGACCACCGGTACTACGTCGAGGCCGACCCGCTGATCCCGGACGAGACGTACGACCGGCTGTTCGCCCGGCTGGAGGCGTTAGAGGAGGCGTTCGACCTCCCGACCGAGAACTCTCCGACCCGGCGAGTCGGCGGCGAACCACTCGACGAACTGGAGACGGTCGAACACGTCGCGCCGATGCGGTCCATCGACAACGGGACGGAGCCAGAGGCGGTCAGGGCGTTCGACGAGCGCGTCCGCGACGGGCTCGACGCGGCGGGGTTCGACCCCGACGCGGTTGGATACGTCTGCGAGCCGAAGTTCGACGGCCTCTCGGTCGAGGTCGTCTACGAGGACGGGGCGTACGTCCGCGCCGCGACCCGCGGTGACGGGATCGAGGGCGACGACGTCACCGAACAGGTCCGGACGATTCGGTCCGTCCCCGGGCGGCTCCGGGGGGACCCGCCGGCTCGACTCGCCGTCCGCGGCGAGGTGTACATGCCGCTCGACGCGTTCGAGACGTACAACGAGGCGCTGATCGAGCGCGGCGAGGAGCCGTTCGCGAACCCTCGCAACGCCGCGGCCGGGACGCTCCGTCAGCTCGACCCCGAGGTGGTCGCGGAGCGTCCCCTCGACGCGTTCTTCTTCGACGTGCTCGCGTGGGAGTCAGAGCGCGAGGCGACGGGAGACACCGAACCGACCGAAGGCGGCCTCGGCCGCCCGGAGCGCCACTGGACCCAGCTCGACGCGTTCGACTCGCTCGGCCTCCGCCGAACCGACCGCGTGGAGCTTGTCGACGACATCGAGGGGGCGATCGAGTACCGCGACCGGATTCTGGCCGACCGCGACGACCTGAACTACGAGATTGACGGCGTCGTGATCAAAGTCGACGACCGGGCGGCCTGCGAGGCGCTCGGCTCGACCTCACGCGCGCCGCGGTGGGCGTTCGCCTACAAGTTCCCGCCGCGGACCGCGACGACGACGATAGCAGCCGTCACCGTTCAGGTGGGGCGAACCGGGCGGCTCACCCCCGTCGCCGAGCTGGAGCCCGTCGACGTCGGCGGCGTCACCGTCTCGCGGGCGACGCTACACAACCCCGCGGAGATCGAGGCGCTCGGCGTGAACGTCGGCGACCGGGTGCGGATCTACCGCGCCGGCGACGTGATCCCGTACGTCCCCGAGGTCGTCGAGAAGCGCTCCGAGGGGACCTACTCGTTCCCCGACACGTGTCCGATCTGCGACGCCCCGGTCGAGCGGGACGGGCCGCTGGCGTTCTGCACCGGGGGGCTCGGCTGTCCCGCACAGCTGGAGCGGGCGATCGAACACTGGGCGCGTCGGGACGCGCTCGACGTCGAGGGGCTCGGGCCGGAACGCGTCGAACAGCTCCGCGAGGCCGGGCTCGTCGAGTCGCTGCCGGACCTGTACGACCTGGCCGTCGAGGAGCTCGCCGACCTGGAGGGATGGGGCCAAACGAGCGCCGAGAACCTGATCGACGAGCTGGACGCCACCCGCGAACCCCCGTTGGACGCGTTCCTCGCGGGGCTCGGAGTCCCCGACGTGGGCGCGACGACCGCGCGGGCGCTGGCGGCTCACTTCGGCGACCTCGATTCGCTTCTCGACGCCGACGAGGAGGCCCTCCGCGAGGTCGACGACGTCGGGCCCGAGGTGGCCGCCTCGATCCGGTCGTTCTTCGACACGCCGGAGAATCGGGACGCGATCGAGGGGCTCCGGGAGCGCGGCGTCGCCCCCGAGTCGGTCGCGGTCGCCGCGGACGGCGACGCCCTCGACGGGCTCACGTTCGTCTTCACCGGGTCGCTGTCGACGACGCGCGGCGAGGCGCAGGCGCACGTGGAAGCGCACGGCGCGAACGCCACGTCGAGCGTCTCCGGCAACACGGACTACCTCGTGGCCGGCGAGAACCCCGGGCGGTCGAAGCGGGACGACGCCGACAGCGAGGGCGTCCCCGTCCTCGACGAGGAGGCCTTCGCGGAGCTCCTCGACGACCGCGGGGTCGACTGGCCGCCCGCGGCGTAGGGACGCCCGATCCGACCGTCCGCTCGCGACGCTGACACCGAACGCGCGACGCCCCGGCTGACGGGAAGCCACAACCCTTTATCCGACGACGCGGGAACCGAACGGTATGACCGCCATCGAACTGCGGGGCGTGACGAAGGAGTTCGCCGACGTCACGGCCGTTCGGGACCTCGATCTGACCGTCGAGGACGGGGAGGTGTACGGTTTCCTCGGCCCGAACGGGGCCGGTAAGTCGACGACGATCGACATGCTGCTCGATCTGGTCCGGCCCACCGAGGGGACGGTTCGCGTGCTCGGGCGGGACGCCACGACCGAGGGCGTCGCCATCCGCCAGCGCACCGGAGTGCTTCCGGACGGGTTCTCCGTGTACGACCGGCTCTCGGGACGGCAACACGTCGAGTTCGCGATCCGGTCGAAGGAGACCGACGACGATCCGGACGCGCTCTTAGAGCGGGTCGGGCTCCTCGAGGACGCCGGACGCAAGGCCGGCGGCTACTCGAAGGGAATGCGCCAGCGGCTCGCGCTCGCGATGGCGCTGGTCGGCGACCCCGACCTGCTCATCCTCGACGAGCCCTCCTCCGGGCTCGACCCGGCCGGCGCGAAGGAGATGCGCGAGATCGTCC
>CAZNOA010000086.1:0-6724 GCA_964574565.1 uncultured Halobellus sp.
GTCGTCAGCGCGGTCATCAACACGAGGATCGACGGGACGTTGGCGACGGGCGTCCCGTTCGCGCGGAGCAGCAACAGCCACACCAGCGCCTGTCCGGGGGCGATCCCGACCGCGGCGAGGGATTTCCCGTCGACGATCTCGGCGAGCGTCACCGGCGCGACCCGGAGCAGCTCGAGCGTCCCCCGATCGATCTCCTCGGTGATCGAATCGACGACGAGCGATCCCGAGATGAACACCGGGAGAAAGACGAGGACGGGGATCAGGACGGTGTACGTGAACGTGAAATACGGGCTGCTCCCGGTCCGATCGGGCAGCGCCAGCGGTGAGTCGGCCAGGAAGGCCGCCCGCGACTCGCGCTCGTTCAGCTCGTAGGTCCGGAGCAGCTCGCGAAGCTGGACGACGATCACCGTCGTCTCGACCGTCGCGTCCGGTGCCGTCGCGATCACCTCGATACCGCCGTCCTCGACGCGGTTCGTCACCACCACCGCATCGGCGGCGTTCCGTTCGAAGGCGAGCCGGGCGTCGCCGGCGGTCTCGTAGCGCGTGACGGACGCGCCGGAGACCTCGTCGGCGGCCCGTTCGAGGTCCGCCACCGCGTCGCCCGCGCCCGCGACCTCGATCTCCGCGCCACCGAGCCCGCCCGGGTCGTACATCGAGACCAGCCCGACGACGAGGAACGACGAGAACGCGGCGATGAACAGCTGGATCCCGATCGCCAACAGGATCGTCTTCTCGGCGCGCAGCCCCGCGAGCTCCCGGCCGGCGATGGTCAGTCGGCTATCCATGGAGACTCACCACCCCGAAGTTGTACGCGGCGTGAATCAGCGTCGCCAACGCGAGCGTGAGAGCGTAATACGTCCGGTTCCGGCTCGCGCCGACCGCGGCGAGCGCCGTCGCGAACCCGTGGAGCGCGAGCGGCGCGAGAAACAGCCCGACGAGGACCGGCGTCGAGAGCCCCGACACGCCGGCGACACTTCCGAACGCGGCCCGGGCCACGTACAGGTCGGTGAGCCCGACGGCCTGCACGACCGCCGTGGCCTTCTCCGCGAGGAAGAAGCCGACCGCGGAGGCCAGCCCGACCGCGACCGCGACCCGGTCGGTCCGGGCGAACACCTCGCGCTCGAACCCCGCGTACAGGTGGACGCTCTTGGCGACCTCCTCGATAAACGCGATCGTCACGAGCAGGACGGGGATCGACACGGTGACCGGGAGCGCGAACAGCAGCGCGACCGCGAGCAGCTCCGCGACGAAGACGAACGGGACCGTACACGCCGTGAGAAACGCGACGGCGCCGAGCGCGCGAAGCCGGCTCCGAGCGGCGACGCGCTCGCCTCTCGCCAGATCGACGGCCGAGAGCCGGACCGCGAGGGCGTCGAGGAACTTCAGCGACACCGGCTTCTGGGTGAACATGTCCTCCTCGCGGTAGACGCCGACTCCGAGCCCGAACAGCAGGAGCGCGGCGACCGCCATCGGCGCCGTCGAGAAGAGGAACTCGCCGGCTGAGACGGCCTCCCCCTGTAGGTCGAAGACGACGAGCGTGAGCGGCGACACCAAGGCCACGGGGGTGACGTTCGTGAAGATCGCTGGGACGAACGCGTACGTCGTGAGGAGCACGCTCACACCCACCGTCACGAAGGTGAGCTCCTTGAACGACCGCGCGAACATCGCGCCGACGAACGTGGCCGCGAGGAACGTCGCGGCGATCGGGAGCACAGCCAGGACGGACAGCACGCCCCCACCGACGGCGACCGCGATGGCCGCCGTGACGAGGACCGCGACAGCGACGTACGGGAGCGTCTTCCCGGCGACGATGTCGACCGGCGAGAGCGGCGTCACGAGGAGCGGCTCCCCACGGCGATTCGTCCGCTCGTCGAGCACGGAGGTCCCGTATGCCTGGATCAGGAAGTTCATCGGCACGAGGAAGGCGAACGCGAGGAGGAGCGAGACGAAGGGGAACGGCGGCGTGATAGACCCCGGAGAGCCGACCGTGTCGGCGCCGAACGCCCCGCCGCCGATCGAGGGAACCGCGAGGCTCCCCTCCCCGTCCGAGTCGGTCCGTTCGTCGCGGTCGTCGGTATCGTCGCCGCCGTCTCCGGCGGTCGGGTCGTCGCTCGCGGTTCCGTCCGCGTCCGTAGTGGCGTCGTCTGTGGCGTCGTCGCCGTCGATCGTTTCGCCGAGCGTCGCTCCCCCGTCGAACCCGCTCGTACGGCTGACGTACCGGAGGCTCACCGTGAGGGGGAACGCCGCGGTCGCGTTCTCCTCGCCGGCCATCAGCCGCTCGTTGTGGGCCTCGACGGCCTCCCGGAACTCGGCCGCGGCGGCCTCTCCCTTTTGAGTGTCGCTGGCGACGACGACACCGCCCTCGAGGACGACGATGTCGGCCGCCTCCCCGAGCGACGCGCGATCGGGGGACACCGCCGTGAGCGACGGCTGCGCCGCGACCGCGTCAGCGTAGGGGGAGTCGGCGTCGACGCCGACGCGGTACACGTCCCTGTCGACGTCGAGTCCGACGACGCCGGCGGCGAGCCCCCCGCCGAGGACGGCCCCTGCGACGGAGAGCAGGGCGAGCGCCGCGAGCAGGGTTCGGCGGTCGACTCCCCCGCCCGCCCGGGCCGTCTCCCACCGGGCGACGCGGAGGATCTTCCGGAGCCGATCGATCACTCAGTTCCCCCCAGGCTCCGTTTCCGCCGCTTCCGCCGCCGCCTCCGCGGCGCCGTCCCCGGTGTACCGGCCGGGCATCGGCCGCCCGACGATGTCGAGGAACACCGCTTCGAGGCTCGGCTCTCGGGTCCGGATGTCGACGACCTCGCCGGCGGCGGCGGTCGCGGCCTCGCGAACCGCCTCGACCCCGTTCATGTCGGGTACGACGGTCCGAAAGCGGTCACCGACCTCCTCGGTGGCGGCGTCGAGCGCGTCCAGCCGACTCGTTCGAGCGGGGGCCACGTCGGTGAAGACGTGGTACGTCGTCTCGCCGTGTCGCTCGCGGATCCCGTCGACGCTCCCGCGAGCGACGATTCGCCCCTCGTTCATCACGACGACACGGTCGCAGACGGACTCGACGTGATACAGGTTGTGCGCCGAGAAGACGACGGTTTTCCCGGTTGCGCGGAGCTCTCGGGTGAACTCCAACACCGAGTTCGTCGTCACCGGGTCCAGCCCCGACGCGGGCTCGTCGTACACGAGCACGTCGGGGTCGTTGACGAGTGATCTGGCGATTGCGACCTTCCGTTTCATCCCCTTGGACATGTCGCCGAGCCGCCGCTCGCGATGGTCGAGCTCGAGGCGGTCGAGCGCGGCCGCGATCCGCTCGTCGGCGACCTCGCTCGGCACGTCGTACAGGTCCGCGAAGAACCGGAGGTACGACCGCGGCGTCATCTCCTCGTACAGCGGCGACTCCTCGGGGAGGAATCCGAGGCGGCGACGCATCTCGGGGTCGTCGGAGGCGAAACCGGCGACCTCGACGTCGCCGGCGGTGGGGTCGACGAGGCCGGCGAGCACCTTCAGGGTCGTCGTCTTGCCCGCACCGTTCGGTCCGACGATGCCGAACACCTCGCCCTCGTCGACGGAGAAGCTGCTGTCGACGACGGCCGCGAAGTCGCCGTACGTCTTCCGTAACCCCGCCACCTCGATCATGGTTCGCGGTCCGCTGGGGCCCGAGTTAAACTCACCCCCGCGGCTATCAGGGGCGAGAACGGGGCGGTGCTACCGTTCGTCCGGGGTCACGGTCACCCCTCGCCCCGTCTCCCGCCGTCAGTCGTCGCCCTCGTCTCCCGCCGTCAGTCGTCGCCCCACGCGTCCCCGTGGGATCGATACCCGTCGAACTCGCCGATCTCGATCTCGCGTTCGATCTCCCGTCGGGTCTCCCGCTCAAGTCGGAGGATGTGACAGAGCGGGTGCCCCGGCGCGGCGACCGGATTCTCCAGCGAGCCGACGATCAGGCCGTCGAAGGGGGCCTCGACCGCGTGCTCCTCCGTTTTGAAGTGATTCGTGATCGTGCAGATCGTCTCCCCTTCGTAGACGAGCGGGTACGGCCCCCACTCCATCTCTACGAGACCACCAGTGTCGGCTCGCAGCCATCGCTTCGTGCTGTCGGCGGAGGTCGTCTGATACCAGCCGGGCCAGTGGACCGGCTCGTCGGGGAGGAGCTCGTACTGGGCGAGGACGCTCTCGATCCCCTCCAATGCCTTCTCGACGAGCACCGGCTGGAACCGGTGGGCTCGCCCCATCTCGACGGTCACCGTCGGGATCCCGTCCGCCGTCGCCGTCGACCGGAGCGAACCCGCATCGCCGGCGCCGTAGAGCACGACGTTCGTCGCGAACGCCCGTGCGAGCCGCCGCACGGCCGGGTCGTTGAGGTCGGCGCGGGCGTGGTAAATCGTCGTTCGGTTCCTGGTCGACGTGTGGAAATCGAGCCCGAGGTCGCACTGCGAGATGAACCGCTGATAGATGCGGTTCGCCATCCGCTCCGTGGTGTTCGACCGCTCTTTCCCCGGGAACGAGCGGTTCATGTCTTGGTCGTAGATCGGTGTGTCGCGGCGCTGGGCCTCGTAGGCCGGCACGTTACAGACGTGGAGACAGACGAGCGTGCCGTGTAGGTCGGCCGGGTCGTAGCTCGCGGCGGCTTCTTGAACGACCTTGACACCGTTGAGCTCGTCGCCGTGGATCCCCGCGCTCAGAAACAGGGTCGGTCCGCCCCCCTCGCCGTTTATCACCGTCACCGGCATCTCGATCGGGTCGCCGAGGTACGTCTCGCCGACCTCGTATCGGATGTGCCGCTTTTCGCCGGGCGCTACTTCGCTGTCGTACCGGAACGGCTCCGGCTCGGAACGCGACTCACTCATAGGTCGTCATCTCGACAGTGGGATAAAACGCCTCGGGAACGCGCCGTCGCGCCGTTCGAGCCGCCGCCTCCCGTCGATACCCTTACGGCGATGGTTCGGAAACACGTGAGGCATGACCGATCGTGGCGAGCGGTCCGGCGGTTCCGGAGACGGGCCCGCCGGGGCTCCGGACCGGTTCGCTCGGGCCGACGCGGAGTCGCCGCTCGATCCCGAAATCGCGGCCGCGACCCGCGAGGAGCTGCGGACGACGTTCGACTACCAGGTCGAGCGGCTCCGCGAGATCGACACCAAAGCGATAGAGATCCTGAAAGCGAACCTGCTGCTCATCGGGATCGTCGTCACCGGCGGCTCCATTATCGTCCAGACGGATCTGGACATCGCGGGGTTCCTCAACCCGTTCAGCGTCGTCGGCGGACTGCTCCTGCTCGCGTCGACCGGGCTGGCCGCGGTGACGTATACCGCTTCCAACCTCCGCGGCGGACTGGACGTGGCGGCCGTCGACGCCGTGATCGCTGACGCGGGGCGCGACGGGCGGAGTCACGACGACGCGCCGGCCTTCGACGAGCGTCTGCTCCGCAGCTACGCGGAGTGGATCGATTACAACGCTCGCGTCACCGCCGTCAACGACCTCCTCGCGACGGTGACGGTGCTTCTGGTCTTCGTCGCGTTCGTCTACGTTATCGCCGGGGTCGTGGTCGGCGCGGCGGGGCTCTCGGCCGTCGAGTCGTGGGCGTCGTTCGGCGTCCTGTCGCTGTTCGTCGGAGCGTTCGTCTGGCTCGCCGCAAACATGGACCACTTCGGCGCAGAGACGAGCCACCCGGCGGCCTCGTTCGAGGGCGTCTACCTCTCCAAGGGCGCGGGCCGCGGAGAGGCGTGGTCCTCGCTCAAGGCGATGTTGGGGCGTCGACCACCGGACGAGCCGTCGGGAGCCGACGGCGACGACCGGGAGTGACGAGTGTGTGGCGTCGGGGTGCGGTGTGCGACCGGTCCCGATCCGAACCTCCGGTTCCTCGAGAACGAGACGAACACGGAAATCCGGCGGTTCGGCGGGCGCGTTACTCTTCGGCTTCTTCTTCGACCGGTCCTCGTCCTCGTTCCCAGACCGCTTCGACGGATGTGCCGTTCGGTGCCGTGTGCGAGACGTCTTTCATGGTATCGTCGTTGTCAGCCATCTTGACTCGGAGTTGCGCCGATCCTCGTATTAACCCTTCGTGGGAGGAGATAATGATACCTGATACCATATAAGGTATTAATATACACCGTCTTATTTGTGCGGCTGACGTTGGACGATCCGTGAATTATCGCTCGCTGACGGGTTCGAAACCCGACGAACGATCTGAAACGCGGGCGTGTCAGAGCGGGGCCTCGCCGACGACGGTCGCTCGCGAGGGAGCGACGCTGGCCGTCGGTCGCGACGTCGCTGTCCCGCCTGCGGTCGCGGCTGAGTTCCTCCGGGACACGCGAACGTGGCCGGAGTGGGGGCCCGCAATCGACGGCGTCGAGAGCAGCGATCGGCTCGTCCGAACGGGGACCGAGGGTCGAGTCGACGTCGCCGGGGCGTGGCTCCCCTTTCGCGTGACGGGATGTAACGGTCGCCGCTGGGACTGGCGGATCGCCGGGCTCCCGGGGACCGGCCACCGCGTCGACAGGTACGCGGGCGACCCCGACCGCTGTCGCGTGGTCATCGAAGTCCCGCTCGTCGCCGCCGGATACGTCCCAGTCTGCCGGCGGGCGCTCGACCGGTTCGCGGCGCTCGTCGAGGACGAGAGCGGTCAGTTCTCGTAGCCGCGTTCGAACGGGTCGATCTCCTCGCTGCCGGGGTCGTCCTCGTCGCGGGTGAAGCCGGGACCGCCCGTCGCCAACTCGAAGACGAGCCCGTCGGG
>CAZNOA010000087.1:0-6580 GCA_964574565.1 uncultured Halobellus sp.
ACGAACACGCCACTGATTCCGTCGATCTCGACTCCGGCGAACGTCTCGTTGGTGATCGACGGATGCTCCTTGAGCTTCTCATCGACTTCCACGGGTTCGAACTCGGTCTTGGCGACGCCGTCGCCATCGACGTAGTACACCCGAACGTCGACCTCGCCACCGTCGGGAGAGAGTATCTCGGCGTTGCCCTTTCCGTTGAATTCGACGCCTTCGACTCCGACGCCGCTTGCGGCGGTGAACGCCGTTTCTCCCCCACAGACGACGTCGAATCGCCGAGTCTCGGTGTCCCCGAACAGCTCCGCGCTGACCCCCCCGCCCTCGACGCGAATCGTGACCTCGACGGTCGCTCGCCCGGAGTTACCGTCACACCTGACGGTTCCGTCGATCGTCTCCGTCTCTCCGGCTCCGACGTAGATCGTCTCCGGGTCGTCCGATCCGGTCTCTTCAGAGGATTCGGGCGTCAACCCGTCAATATCCGGATAGTCGCCGGACTCAGGGGTGACCACGAACTCAGAAACTGACAGCTCCACGTCGTTGGCGAACCGATTCTCGACTGTGACCAACTCCAGGGTCTCGCCGTCCGTCGCCTCCTTCTCGTCGCCGCTGTCGTACCCGACGAACGCCTCGTCATCCGGAACGACGTTCACTTCGACCCCCCGTTCCACCTGCGCGCTGCTGAACGCGCCGGTCCCGACCGTCATGGCACCGGAGCTCGCACCGCCGAGCAGCAGGATGAGGTTGCGTCGTTTCATGGGTCGTGCATCACGAGGTCGCTCTCGGTCCTGACTACGTCTCCCCTACTTAAGGTAATGGCCCGCCGGAACTCCCGAAACCACTCCCTGAAGACGCAGCGATGACCGCCTGAATCGGGGATACACCGTCGAATACGTACTCATCGGGGGCGGGGTGGTGTCGTCGACTGACCGGCTCACTCGACTTCGGGCGGCTTCTCCGTCTGCCCGACCTTCATCTGTGCCGTGTAGTACTTGTGGGCGATCGCCGAGAAGCTGAACCCGACGACGATCGCGATCGTCCACGCCATCTCAGGGAGGAGCACGAACGGCCACGCGCCCACCCAGACCGCGGCGACGAGCGCGGCGGCGACGCCGGAGAGCCCGAGGTAGTAGTCGCTCCACGGGATCTCTTTCCCCTCGACGACGTCGAGATACACATCGACGTCGTCGAGCGCCCGCGTCGGCTCGACGAGCCCGCGGTTCTTGTTGAAGTTCACGACGCCCGCGTCGTCCATCTTCGGCAGGTGCGACTGCTGAAGCGCGGTGTAGACGCGCTTGCGCTCGTTCCCCGTGATCTCCGCCGCGTCGATGCCGTTTTCCCACGCCGCTATCTGCTCGGCCATCTCCCCGATGGAGACGGTCTCGTCTCCCTCGCGTTTCAGGAGATGCACCGCGTACCGCCGCCGCTGGTTCGCCAACACGTCGAACAGTTCGTCTTCTGTGAGTTCTGTCGTCGGCTCACCCCCCGTCCCGTCAATCTGCTGTACCGACGCCATTCTGTCAGACATATATGAACACTCCAACATAAATCCCGTGGTTGTGATATCCAGACAACCTTTTCGACTGTTTGCACAAAACGTCCACAAAAACGGTCTACCTCTCTATCACGGCCGCCTAACGCGCTCAGATCGCCCGGTAGTCACTCGTTTCCCTCGAATCTCCGGTCGATCGGTCGGTGGATGTCACCGCGCGTATCCTTTGTGATATCTTCACAGGGTCTCGGTCGACGCCGGGTCCGAACCGCGAATTCGGAGCGCTCGTTGTCCATCAACCGCACCCTTCAGCGACTTCAGGCACCCCATTCTGAAGGCCCCTTGGGTACGAATCGTATCAGAGACAACCCATGCCGACCGCACGCCGCACACTGGCTCTCGCCGTTTTGGTTCTCGCCGCGGGGTCGCTCGTGTTCGCGACGGGTGCGGCGGTGCTCGAGGGGCCGGCGGACACCGGCGTCGACGATCGACTCGCCGTACAGCCCGCCGACGGGCCGAACGGGAACTACTCGTACCTGAACGACGACGACGAGATCGTCGTCGACATCTCCGCTGCGAACCCGAACCTCCCGCCCGACTTCGAGGGGGTGAACCCCGACGCGCTGGCCTCGGCCGACGGGATATTCACGATCACGTACACGGCCGACGAGCGCGCTCACGTGTGGGTCAACAACAGCGAGGGCGACGGCTCGGTGACCTTCACGGCCGGCGGCGACTCCATTGAGGGCGAGTCCAACGGCGTGACCCTCGGCCCCGACGAGAGCGTCGCGATCGGCCTCGACATCGACGCGCGCGGGGCGGTCGCCGGAACGCAGTTGGGCCCGGACACGTTCTCGATCGGCGCGAAGCTCGCGGAACCGGACGACAGCCTCGACACGTCCGTGGAGACGGACGACGGCACCGGGCCGAGCATCACGGTCTCGGCGCCCGGCCCGGCCGAACGTGAGTTCGCGGCCGCCGACGTCCCCCGCGACGACGCGCTCCGCTTCGACGCCGACGGAATGGAGCTCCACGGGACGAACGTCACCCTCGATCGGATCGATCTGGAGGGGGTCGCGACCGGAAGCGTCGAACTGACCGCGGCCGGCAGTCGCGGCCCCTTCGACGATGCGAGCGCGCTCGAAGCGCCGACGACCCCCCGACCGATGGGGTACCTCGCGCTTGAGTACGGCTTCGATCCCGACGCGGTCGACGGGATGACGGTCCGATTCAGCGCGGACGCCCGCTTCCTCGAGGAGGCCGAAACGGATCCCGAGGCGGTCACGCTGTTCAGGCAACCCGCCGACGGCGACTGGGAGGAGATCACGGTCGAACGCGTCGATGACGACGTCGCTCGGGCGATCGGGCTCCCCGACGACCGCGTCCACTTCCGCGCGACGACCGAGGAGTTCTCCACGTTCGCGATCGCCGAACGTGTCCCCCGGATCGAAGTCGCCGATGCGGCGACGGTCGAGACGGCGCTCGAGACCGGGGAAGCGGCGACGGTCCGTGCGACGGTCGAGAACGGCGGCGGCGCGGACGGAACGCGTCCGATCACACTGACCGCGGACGGCGACGTGGTCGCGACCGAAACCGCGTCCGTCGACGCCGGCGAGGCGAAGACGGTCCCGCTCACGGCCACCTTCGAGACAGCCGGCGAGTACGAGCTCGCGATCGACGACGCGCCGGCCGGGACTCTGACCGTCGGCGATCCGGCGACCAGTGACGGCGCGGGCGGTTCGACCGCGATCGACGACGGCGATACCGGAAGCGACGGGGAGTCGGCCTCTCCCCTGACCGAGGAGCCGGGCGCGATCGACCTCGCGTCGCTCGGTGGGCTGGTCGCGCTCGCGGTCCTCGCCCTCGTCGGAGTCGCGTTGGTGCGCCGGATGCCGCGATAGGTCAGTATCTCAGCTGATACCGCGAGCGGTAACCCTTAACGGCTGGTCTGTGACCGTCGATCCGTGACGACGCTGTCGCAGGAGGGCGCGGAGACGCCCGCGCCGGACGACGCCGACACCGCCGCGAGCGGCGACTCGTTCCGGCGTGAACTGGCCGCGAGCGTCCGCGCGGTCGACCTCCTCGTCCTCCTCGCCGTCCCCCTGCTACTGGTCGGCGTCTTCGCGCTTCCGGAGGCCACCCGGCGTTCGCTCGCCTTCTCGTACGCCGATCCGACGCTCGCGACGGCGTTTACGGCCCACTTCGTCCACCTCGACGCGAGCCATCTCGCGGGAAACGTGGCCGGCTACGGGCTGCTCGCGGGCGTCGGGTACGCTCTCGCCGTCTTGAGTCGATCCCGCCGGTTCTTTTTCACCGCGCTCGCGACGTTTCTGTTCGCGTTCCCGTTCGCGCTGTCCGCGCTGAACCTGGCGGTCCCCCGGAACGCGATCGGGTTCGGCTTCTCCGGCATCAACATGGCGCTCGCCGGGCTGCTCCCGCTGCTGCTCTGGGCGTACGCCCGCGAACGGTTCTTTCCGGCCGTGCCGGTCCGCTCGCTCCCCGCGGTGTTCTTCCCGCTCGTCGGCTGGATCGCGCTGCTCGCGCTCCCGCTGTCGACCACCGGTGTCGGTCTCGCCGGTGTCGCGACGGCGGTCGCCGGCGTCCTCCTCGGTGTCCTCTACGCGATGAGCGTCGGTGTCCGACTCCGCCGGCCGATTCGCGACCGAGTTCGAGCGGTGGTGTCGCGGTCGGGATACGGCGACCTGTTCGTCGTCGGCGCGACGCTGCTCGTCGGTTATCCGGTCGTGGGGTTTCCCGCGGATCCGACCGGCGACGGCAGCGTCGTCAACCTGTACGTCCACCTGCTCGGGTTCTGTCTCGCGTTCATCGGTCCCTTCGCACTGCTCGCGGCCGGGGCGTTCGACGAGTGACGGCGGTGGGGCGCCAGAACCGGTCCGCGGCTCGAATGGCGCCGAACCACGATTTTATAATGTGTCAATGACATTCTTGGATCGACGGCCGCCGATGTCCGCGCGACCCGCGGGTTCTGACCGGAACACCCGGCTCGGCGGCGCCGGCCACGATACGACAACATGTCTCTCAAACGTACCCTGTCGGTGACGCTGCAGGCGGTAGCGGTGCTCGTCGTCGTCTCCCTCGTGGTCGGCCAATACCTCGGGCAGCCGGTCCTGCTCAGCTTCGTCGAGACCGGAAGTATGCAGCCCACGCTCGACCCGGGGGACGGCTTCATCGCGATTCCCGCGCCGCTGGCTGGCGCGCTCGGCACGGGGGACGTCGTCACGTTCGACGCCCAAGAGATCGAGGGCGGCGGGCTGACGACCCACCGCATCGTCGAAGAGACGGAGCGGGGGTATATCACGCGCGGCGACAACAACCCCTTCACCGATCAGGACGGGGGTGAGCCGATCGTGCAGGACGCGGACATCGTCGCGAAGGCGCTCACGGTCGGTGGAAGCGTGGTCGTGATCCCGCATCTCGGGACGGTCGCGATGGGGTTCCAGTCGGCGATCGAGTCGCTCCAAACGTGGCTGGCGATCACGTTCGGGATCCGGTCGTTTCAGGGGACACAGGGGTTGGCGTACATGCTGTTCGGGCTCTCGGTCATCGCGTACGCCGTCGACTGGTACCTCACCGCGGGCTCCCGCGAGAGCCGAGAACGCGACCGTTCCCGCGACGACGGGACGTCGGTGTTCGCCGTCCTCGTCGTGCTGGCGCTCGTGTTGATGGCGACCGCGACCGCGGCGATGGTGATCCCCGCCGGCACACAGGAGTACGGCGTCGTGAGCGCCGACTTCGAGTCCGACAACCCGACCGTCATCGAACGGGGCACCAGCGAGGAGCTCGAGTATATCGTCCCCAACGCCGGCCTCGTTCCGGTGTACGCGTACGTCACACCGGCCAGCCCCGGCGTCGAGGTCGATCCGGAACGGATCGCCGTCGGCAGCCGGAGCGAGGCGACGACGACGGTGACGCTCACGGCCCCGGAAGAGACCGGCTACTATCGACTGTTCGTCGCCGAACACCGCTATCTCGCGGTGTTGCCGGCGGGGGTCATCGACGAGCTGTACGGGATCCACCCGTGGGCCCCCCTCGCGGCCATAAACGGGCTGCTCGGCGGCGGTATTCTCGGGGTCGGACTCCTCCTCCTCCGCGGCGAGCCGGCGCGGATACGGTCCCGCGAATCGCGAGCGAAACCCCCGCTTCACCGCCGCATCCTCCGTGCGTTCTACAGGTAACCACATGAGTTCCGAACCATCTCCAGACGAACGTCGACTCCGTCTTCGGGCGGTACTGAACGCACAGTTCGCCGTGGTGCTCGCGGTCTGTCTCATCGCCGCCGCGGCCGGTGCGGGGCTCGTCTACGCGACGCACGTCGATCCCGGCACGGAGACGGAGACGCAGACCGTCGCCGAGCTGACGGTCGACACCGAATACGTCCACTCGGCGCAGGTGACCGAACCGAACCCGGTGTTCTCCGTCGGAACGGTACTCGACGACCGGAACACGTACTTCACGCGGATCGCACCGGAGTTGGACGTGAGCGCTGAGACGAGCTACGCGGCGCCCGACGCGAGCGACGTGGACGTCGCGCTCGAACCCGTCCTCGTCATCCGCAACACCGATGACGGGGTCGTCTACTGGAGCGAGCGCGAGCCGCTCGCGACGGAGCAGGCCACCGACGTCGACCCCGGCGAGACGGTGGCGGCGTCCTTCCGGCTCAACAGCAGCGAGATCGACGAGACGGCGGCTGCGATCGAAGAGGACCTCGGCGCCTCGCCGGGCGAGACCGAGACGTTCGTCGTCACGACCGTCGACGTGGAGGGGACGATCGGCGGGGAGCCGACGTCGTACACGCGGGCGATAGAGATGGATATCGTGCACGGGGGCGACACGTACACCGTCACCGATCCCGGCCCCCAGTCCGACACGGCCGATCGGACGGAGCGAGTCACCGTTGAGCAGACCTACGGTCCGTTACGCTCGATCGGCGGCCCGGTCCTGTTCCTCCTCGGCCTCGCCGGGGCTGCCGGACTCCTCTACGCCCGCCGCGAGACCCAACTCGCGCTCACGCCGGCCGAATCGGCGTACCTCTCGTACCGCGACGACCGCTCGGAGTTCGACGAGTGGATCACG
>CAZNOA010000088.1:0-6469 GCA_964574565.1 uncultured Halobellus sp.
CGTTCGAGGGTGTGTCGTTCTGACATTGTATCACGTTTCTCGGACGGGCGAGTCGGCCCGACGTGCCGCGATCGTCCGCGACGAGCAGCCGTGCGGCTCTGCGTGTTCGGAACAACGGCTCATCGAGCCGCGAACACCGCCGTCGTCGAGGACGACCCGTCGTCGGTCGCCGTTCGCCCGTAACCGAGGCTATATGTGTGAGAGGGATTCTCACTGATAAGCATGTCGGCCGTTTGCACGGGACACCCCTGACGAATCGCCGCCGATTCTGGCGGTTTTGGACCTTCTACGCGTCGGTTTCGGCTTTTTGATCGCGGTGCAATCATAACCCATTACGTCGACCGGCGGACGGGAAACCGGAAACGTCGCCCCCGGAGCGCACCCTTTTGCCGCTCGATCACGCAACACAGACGTGACGTTCAGCATCTGCGTTCGCGAGCGATACACGGACGACGACGGCGGCGACCAGATCCGCTACGGCGTGGCGGTGACCACGCGGCTGCCCGGGGTCGGGACGCTGTGTCCGTTCGCCTCCGCGGACGGCGCCGTGGCGACGCAGTCGCTCGTCAACGTCGAACTCGGACGGAAGGGGATCGAGTACCTCGCCGACGGACTCGCCGTCGACGACGCGCTGGAAGCCCTTTTGAACGCCGACGAGGGGCGCGCCCAGCGCCAGCTCCACGGGGTCGACGCCGACGGCACCTTCGCCTTCTCGGGCGACGAGTGCCAGGAGTGGTACGGCCACGGTGTCGGCGAGAACTACACCGTCGCCGGCAACCTCCTGACCGGCGAAGCCGTGATCGACGACACCGCGGCCGCCTACGAGTCGGACGCCCACGGCGAGGCGCCGCTCGCCGAGCGACTGGTCGACGCGCTCGCGGCGGGCCACGCCGCGGGCGGCGACAAACGCGAGGACCTCCCGATCCAGTCCGCGGCGCTGCGGGTGGTGACGACCGAGGGCGACGAGACGGAGGAGCCGTACTACAACGACCTCCGCGTCGACGCCACGGAGACGCCGATCGCGGACCTCCGGGAGACGTACGAGACGGCCAAGCGCGGATACGAAACGGTGTTGGCGAAGTACGCGGACGAGGGGGAGGAGCCAGACGAGACCGACGACCCGAACGAGATCGGCGACCCCGAAGGGCCCGAATAACGCGGCCCTCCCGACGAGCAGCGAGCCGCCGCAGCGGGCGTCCGACCTACAGCGACGCCCGCGTCAGGATCGGCAGGTGGTCCGAGGGGTACCGCCCCCGGTCGTCGCGGTCGGCGAGGGTCGCGAACGCCTCGACCGCGATCTCGGCCGAGACGAGCGCGTGGTCGATGCGCCGCCCGTCGATCAGCCGCGCGAAGTCGGTGAGGCTCGTCTCCGGGCCGTACCGGAGGTCGGCGACGGCGGCGGCGTCGCGGAGCGTGAGCCGGTCGTCCGCGGCCGAGTCGGCGGCGACCCCGGCTGGATCACGGGTGTCTCCGGCCGAATCACCGGCGTCGGTTTCGGGATCGTCGCCGCGGAGTATCCGATGCGGGTCGGATCCCGGCGTGCAGTTCAGATCGCCCGTGAGGACGACCGGAACCCGCTCGCCGCGGTCGTCCGTGCCTCCCCGCGCCAACGTCGGGAGTCGCGCGCGGAGCAGGCGCGCGGACTCGCGGCGCGCGCGAGCGCTAACGTGGTCGAAGTGCGTGTTGACGACGAGCAGTTCGGCGGGGTCGCCGTCAGCGGCGATCCGCGCCCACGTCGCGATCCGCGGATGTGCCGCGTCCCAATCCGTCGACGGCTCCGCGGGGGTCTCCGAGAGCCAGAACGTGCCGTCGTCGACGACCTCCCACCGGTCGGCGTCGACCGCGATCGGACACCCCTCTCCGCCGCCGCTCGCCTCGCGGCCGCGGCCGACGAACTCGTAGCCGGGAAGCCGATCGCGGAGGTCGCGGCGCTGCTCCGTCACCGGCTCCTGAAAGGCGGCGACGTCCGGGCGATGGAACCGAACGAGCCGCCCGACGGCGTCTCGGCGGTCGTGCCACGCGTCGTGGTGGTCGCCGCGGTTGGCGTAGCGGACGTTGTAGCTCAACACCCCGATATCGGTCATTACGAAGGGGCTCGCAGTCGAGCCGATTAAAACGCGCGTTATCCGAACGTCTCTGTTTATACGGAGAACTCGTACAGCTCGTCGCCGACGTGGTGGATCGACTCGACGACCTTTCCGCTGTCGCCGACCATCTCGTCGCCGTCGACGATCGCGCGTCCGATCGCGAGCGCCTTGCCGTGGGTCTCCTCCGCGATCACGACGAGGTCGCCGGAGCGGATCGCCTTGTCGGCCTTGACGATCCCGGGTCGCATCACGTCCGCCCCGTCGGAGACGAACGAGATGGCGCCGGCGTCGACCGTGACGACCCCCGTCTCCGGCTCGTAATCGTTCGCGCCGCGGACGGTGAGGAACGGCTCGTCGTCGTCGACGTAGAAGACGGCGGGCTCGCCGTCGACCAAGACGAGCTCGTAGCGCGCGCTGACGAACTCGACCGATTCGAAGGTGTCGCCGTCGATATCGACGCCGAGGTGGTCGGCGACCGCCTCGCGGATCCCCTGGATGTCGTCGCTCCGGAGGTGATGCCGTGATTTCACTTGCATAGCCGTCTTCTCGACCGCTCGGCGAATAAATGGTCCGCTCCGTCACACCGGGCCGGTCGTCTGCGGCGGGTCGGTCCGGACACGCCCCCTGACCGGTTCGTCTCGTCACCGACGCCGGCCGCTCTCTCGGGGTTGGACCGATCAAAACGGCCTTAAACCACCTCTTCATATCCGTTTGTATGCTGAACCCACTGGCGATCGTGGTCGCGACGATCGTGAACCCGCCCGCGATCGTGATCGCGGCGATCGCGACGCTGCTCATCGTCTTCGTCAGCTCACTGAAAGGGACGGGGTGGGAGCCGACGACGGACATCTCCGACGAGGTGCTCGAACGGCGCGCGGCGTCCGTTCCCGAAACCGAGTTCCCGGAACCCGGCAGCCGAGCGATCGGCGGCGGGAGCGGCGGCGGCGCGATTCCGGCCGGCGGTGACGGCGGTGAGGGCGAGTTGGAAGACGGGAGTTCGGCGAGCACCGGCCCCGCCGACATCCCGGAAGACGAGATCGAGCATTACGAGGTCGAATTCGTCAAACAGGGGACGACCATCGAGCTCGCCAACAACGAGACGATCCTCGACCAGGGCGAAGACGAGGGGTGGGACCTCCCGTACGCCTGCCGTCAGGGCCAGTGCGTCTCCTGTGCCGGGCACATCGCCGACGGTCCGTCCGAGGACTTCATCGAGCACGACAACCAGCAGATGCTCGAAGAGGCGGAGCTGGACGACGGCTACACGCTGACCTGCGTCGCGTACCCCCGCGACTCGTTCAGCATCGAGACCGGCGAAGCGCCGTAATCGGGCTTCTCTCGGTCCCCGTTCTCGACACCCTTTTTCGGCTCTCGGCCGAACCGGTCCTATGTCCTTCGCTACCGCGATCGGCGGCGGCGTCGCCCTCGGCGTCATCGCGATCGTCGCCGCGGCCGTCTACCGAGACGCCGCGCGCGTCGGGGTCGATCTCGGCTCGCCGCTCCTGTGGGCCGGGTTCATCGTTCTCACCTCCGGTGCCGCGCTGATCACCGCGCTGCTCGTTCCCGACGCGCCGATCCCCGGCGTCCTCGTGTTGGCCGCGCTCGGCCCGCTGTTGTACGTGCTCGAACGCGACGACTCGATGCACGGCGACGACCCCGCCGACCCCACGCTGCTCCCGAGCGAGGCCAGCGGGCCGGACACGATCGGCGACAGTGAGGACACTCCGGAGTCGGACGCGGCGACCGACTCGAACGGAAGCGGCGACCGCGAGGAGTGACTCCCGCCCGTCCCGCCTCTCTTGCCCGTCGAACACGTCGTCGTGCTCCCTCCGCAACGACGATGACACAGTTCGTTTCGACCGTTCGAAACGCTCCCAAACCGCAAGCTTCCATATGTTCGGGTGTGAAAGAGAGGCAATGAGCGACGAGAGCCTCGCAGACAGAGTCGAGCAGTGGATGGTCGGACAGATGCCGATCATCCAGATGCACGGCGGCACCAGCGTCGTCCGCGAGGCGGACCCCGAGAGCGGCGAGGTCGTCGTCGAGCTCGGCGGCACCTGCTCCG
The DNA here is from genome assembly GCA_964574565.1 of uncultured Halobellus sp. GTDB lineage: Archaea > Halobacteriota > Halobacteria > Halobacteriales > Haloferacaceae > Halorubrum. Next base: position 4,153 of record CAZNOA010000088.1, read on the forward strand.
GCTGCGGCATCTCGAACGTCACCGCGGACAACATCCGCCGCGACCTGATCATGGACTTCGACGAGGTGACGAACGTGACGGTTCGGACCGCCTCCTCCGGCGATAACGGCGCGTCGACCGTCGAGGGCGGCCGCGGCGGCGAACTCAAACACGAGACGGAAAGCGCCGGCCACTTCTGAGGCCGGATCGCGGCGCCGCTCCTATTTATAAAGCGTTCTCCAGCGCCGTCGCGACGCTCCGGGCCTTCTCCGCGAGCGCCTCGGGTGTGTCGCCCCCCGCCACCGACTCCCGGAGGACGCCGTCGTCGACGCGCTCGACGGTCCCGTCCGCGTGTTTCATCACGTCGACGTGTAAGTCGACGTACCTCGCGGCGTCGGAGAACACCTCCACGGGCGTACAGACGTTGACGTACGTTCCCCGCAGCGCTCCGTCTCGCCCCCGATACGTCGTCGGGTACCACCAGCGACCCTCTTTTAGATTCGTCTCCGCGATGTCGCCGGTCTCGCGCGGCACCCCCAACCCGTCGTAGGTGCCGCCGCCGGTCATCTCCCGCTCGACGGTGACCGATCCGTCGCGCTCGACCGCGGTCACCGTCGCCTCACCGAGGGTGATCACCCGCCCGTCGGGCTTGCCGTGTTCGAGTCGAATCGCGTCGCCCTCGGCGGGCCCGAACGCGTCGGTCACGACTCCGAACGGGAACGCGGCGTCCGGATCGGGGTCACAGAGCGCCTCCGCGAGGTCGACTCCCGCGGACGCGTCGGCCGCGCCCGCCTTCACGCGGTGGTGTCCGGGCATCGTCGCGGTCACCTCGCGCCGCCTGTCGTCGAGCGCGAATCGACTCTCGCGGCCGAACCACACCCAGACGCCGGCGTTCGGCGTCGCCACCGGCTCGTCGCGGAGGCGGTCCGCCGTCTCAACGACGCCGGTCCCGCCCGCCGCCTCGACGGCCGCGTCGAGTCCTTCGGCGGCGTCGACCGCGCGCGCGAGTCCCGACTCCAGCTCGTCGGTCCCCGCGTCGATCGCGGGGGGGTTCCACACGGCTCGCCACCCCTCCGGCGGCTCCAGCCCGAGCAGATCGACCATCCCCGCCAGCTCCCGACCGGCCTCGTCGTCACGGACGTCGACGCGCGTCCCCGATCCCGGTTCGAGCGCGACGAGCCCGCCGCCGGCGCGCAGCTCGCCGGAGAGTTCGGGCCGCCGGTCTACCCACGGCGCCGCCGACTCGCGGACCTGCACGCGGACCGGATCGCCCGTCTCGACCCGGTCGTCGACGCTTCCGTACGGGAGGTACCCCTCGACGGTTTCCGGTGTGCCGCCCCCGTCAGCGTCCCTGTCACCGCTCGCGGTCCGAAGTGACACGAGGGCGCCGCCGCCGAGCGTCTCGGTGACCTCGCCGTCGAGGACGGCGCCGGGCGGGGTCGGATCGGGCCACGCGAGCGCGTCGAGCCCCACGCCGGTGAGCAGGTCTCGGAGGGCGTCGATTCGTTCCGGATCCCCGCTCGCTCCGACGCCCTGACGGTCGGCCGTCGTCGACACGCGAGCGTCGGGTGCGGCGTTCGGGAATGGCCCGTCGAACCGCCGCCGGATCGGCGGCGACGCGTCGACGACCTCGTGGCCCGCGTCCAGCAGGACCTGAGTGAGCGCCGTGGTGTAGATGCCGCGGACGCGGACGTTCATAGCTCGTCACCGTCGCGCGCGAAGCGAACCCGGTCGTGGATCGTCGGCCCCAGCGTGAGTTCGACGAGAACGGGCCGACCGGTCCCCCCGCTCGTCTCCGCATCGTCCTCGGCCGCGGTCCGAAGCACCCGCCCATCCTCGACCGGGACTCCCCACCCGTCCAGCGAGAGGTATCCGCGCAGGTCGCCTCCGTGCGTGAACAGCTCGACGTCGGCCGTCGGATGCGTCTGCGTCTCGGCCGTGCTGTGTGCCAGCTCCATGTCCGAGTAGAACGGCCCGTCGTCGGCGAAGAACCCGCGGAGCCGCTCGGCGTCGCGGTCGACGAGTTCAGCGACTCGGTCGGCGGCCGCGGCGATCGCTTCCGCGTCCAGTCCGGACTCGCGGAGCGCCTGCTGTGTCCGTCCGTCGAAGTGCATACCCGCCTTTTCGGGGGCCGTGGTTTCAACTCCATCGGCTCGATGCCTGCCACGGCTTAAGTTACCCCGGTTCGAAACCGACGGCATGCCATCCCGGTCGGACCCGGTCGAGTCCCGCGCGGACGACGACCGCGATCTCTACGACATCGCCACGTGGGAGGAACGGACTTCCCTCGACGGGCTCTCGGTCGCCCTGTACTGGCTCATCACCCGATCGGCGAAGG
>CAZNOA010000089.1:0-6449 GCA_964574565.1 uncultured Halobellus sp.
GGAGCGGCGCGACGTTGTCGGTCGCGAACGCGAGGAAGGCGACGGGATCGAGCGACGCGACGGCGTCCGCGAACGACGGGGGCGTCGGTGCGTCGATGATCCCCCGAACCGCCGACCCGGCGCGTCGCGGCCCCTCGAACAACACCGCCGCGAAGACGATGCCGCCGATGACCGAGCCGGTGTTCGAGCCGGCGCCGCCGATGATCACGGCGACGAAGATGTAGAAGGTCAGGAGGGGCATGAACTGCGGCGTCGGCGAGACGTTCCCCTGGCTGCCGAACCAGAGGATCCCCGCGAGCCCCATCAGCGCACAGCCGATCATGAACACCTTGATCTTGATGAGGTCGACGTTTTTCCCGAGCGAGTCTGCGACGAGCTCGTCTTCGCGGATCGCCTTGAGGTTCCGGCCAAACGGCGAGTGACCGAGCCGCTGTAAGAACACGTAGAAGCCGACGAGGAAGACGGCGAGCACGAACACGTACCCCCAACCGATGAGGATGTTGTTCGAGATGCCGACCCCGCCCGCGCCGAGCGTCCCGAAGACGAACTCGCCGAAGGCGGTCGGGTTGCCGGCGCGGCCGTCGACTAAGAACAGCTCGCGGACGGGATTGCTCGGCATCCCCATCCCGCGACCGCCGCCCGTCCCGACGCCGATCGTGTCTCGGAGGAAGGTGTCGAACGCGCTCGACTGCAGCGTCAGCCGAATGATCTCCGAGAGCCCCAGCGTGACGATAGCGAGGTAGTCCGCCTTGAGCCGCAACGCCGGGAGGGCCGCGAGCAGCCCAACGAGCGCCGCGACCGCCATTCCGGCGACGATTCCGACCGGAAGCGGCAGCCCGAATCCGGGCGGCCCGAACGCCGGGTCGGGCGACCGGACGACGATCCCCATGGTGTAGACGCCGACGGCCATGAAGCCGGCGACGCCGATGTTGAACAGCCCGGTGTACCCCCAGTGGAGGTTGAGCGCGAGCGCCGAGAGCGCGTACACGAGCCCGAGGAACGTCAGGGTCCGCATCAACCCGACGACGCTGTTGAGCCCGTCGGTGAACGTCAACAGCGTCGCCCCCGCGTAGATGAGCAGCAGCGTCGCGATCACGATGCCGAGGTCGCTCTGTCGGAGCGCGTCGAACAGGACGCCGGTCGCGCTCTCCGGGTCGCCGTCGTCGTCACCCCCGCCGCCCGCTGGTGCCGTACCCCCGTCGGGAAGCGTCTCGGTTCCGGTCTCGGTGGTCGGGTGCTGGGTCCTCTCGTCTGTCATGCGGTCGAAACACCTCCGAAGATCCCCTCGGGGCGAACGAGGAGCACGACGATCATCACGACGAAGACCGCCGCCTCGTTGAAGTCGGACGGGATCCAGACGGTCGAGGTCGTGAACACGACGCCGATGACGATCCCCCCGGCGATCGCCCCGTAGACGGAGCCGATCCCGCCGAGGATCACCGCGGCGAACATCAACAGGAGGAGCAGCCAGCCGAAGTCGAACTGAATCGTCCCGCGGAGCAGGACGTAGAGGTAGCCGGACGCGCCGGCGAGTCCGCCGCCGATGAGCCACGTCGCCGTGACGACTCGCTCGGTCGGGATGCCGGTGACGAGCGCCAAGTCTTTGTTGTCGGCCATCGCGCGCATCGCGGTCCCGAGCTTCGTGTTCTGCAACATGAAATGCATCGCGAGCATCAGCCCGACCGCCGCGGCGACGATCGTCAGCTGGTGGGCGTTGATCGAGAGCCCGAGCGGCGCGAACACGAGGTTCGAGGCGTCGACGCTCGCGGTGACTCCGCGACGGCTGGAGCCGTAGACGAACTGGAGGACGTATCGGACGACCAACGCGACGCCGATCGACGCGATGAGCAGGGAGATCCCGCTGCGGTCACGCATCGGCTTGTAGAACAGCCGGTCGAGCGCGAGCGCGATGGCCGCCGTGATGACGAACGCGGCGAACAGTCCCAGTAGCACCGCGACCGGCGTCGTGAGGACGTGCGCGCCGATCTCCCCCGGCGTGACGCTGCCGGCGCCGCGAACCGTGATCAGCGCACGGAACGGGGCGTCGCCGAACGCCGCGATGACGAACGCGACGCCCCACCCGGTGAACGCGCCGGTGCTGACGAGGTCGCCGTGCGAGAAGTTCGCGAACGAGAGGATGCTGTACGTCATCGAGAGGCCGATGCCCGCCAGGCCGATCACGAGTCCGATCACGAGACCGTTCCAGAGGTTAGAGCCGAGCCGTCCGCTCGAGAGCGACCCGCCGATCGGCCCGACTGAGAGTCCGGCGAGCTTCGCGATGAGGTCGACGAGAAGGAGGAGCCCGAACCCGGTGAGCAGTACGAGCCCCGGCCGGTCCCGTATCGAATCCACAATCGAGGAGTCAGTTGTTCCCATGTGTGCGTGTCACTTACACGTCGTGCGTTGTCGACGGGTAAATAACTCGCTGTTCGCACAGGCGGTTTTCCACGACACCGACGCGAAATCTTCTCGAACTGTCTGCGTCACAACACGACGAAGCGCGAACGGCGGGGCGTTCAGTCGTCCCCGGCTGTCGCCCGAAGCACCGGTCGGTGCCGTTGCATCCGTCTCAGTCGCCACCGGCCGCCCGTGCGTGCTGGCGGGCGTCCTCCGCGGACTGCCCCTCACGGAGCAGCGCCTCGACGAACAGTTCGCCCGCCTTGTACGAGGAGCGGACCATCGGCCCCGACGCACAGTAGAGGAAGCCGAACTCCGCTTCGGCGACCTCGCGCCACACGTCGAACACGTCGGGATTGACGTAGTCGAACACGTCGAGGTGCGAGCGCGACGGCTGGAGGTACTGACCGAAGGTGACGATGTCGACGCCGACCTCTCGGAGGTCGCCGAGCGTGCGGTACACCTCGTGGTCGTACTCGCCGACGCCGAGCATGATGCTGGTCTTCGTGTGAACCTCGGAGTCGCGGTCGATCTGGTCGAGCACCGCGAGCGACTGCTCGTAGTCGGCCCGACGGTCTCGAACCGGCCACTGGAGCCGCTCGACCGTCTCGACGTTGTGCGCGATGACGTCCGGGCCGGCGTCGATGATCCGCTGGATCGCCTCCGGATCGCCCTGAAAGTCCGGGATGAGCGTCTCGACGAGGATCCCGGGGTCGCGCCGTTTGATCTCGCGGATCGTCTCGGCGAAGTGCGCTGAGCCGCCGTCCGCGAGGTCGTCGCGGTCGACGGAGGTCAACACGACGTAGTCGAGGCCGATCTCGGCGACCGCGTCGGCGACGTTGGCGGGCTCGTCGGGGTCTAACGGTTCCATCCCGCCGGTCTCGACGTCACAGAAGTTACAGCCGCGCGAGCAGCGGTCGCCCATGAGCATGAACGTCGCGGTGCCGGGCCCGTTGTTACCGGACCAACACTCGCCCATGTTCGGGCAGTTGGCTTCCTCACACACCGTATGGAGGTCCCGCTCGCGGAGCGTTTCGGTGATCTCCGTGAACCGCGTTCCGGACGGGGGACGGGATTTCAGCCAATCCGGTTTCCGACGGCCGCGTTGCATACCGTACGCACGGTCGCCTCATGCAAAAACGTGAGGATCGTTGACGGGCCGCCGTCGGGGAGATACCTAGCGTATCCAACACCAACATATTTTTATTACGTCGTTCCGATCCGGAACTATCCGGATGTTCGACGTCGACCGCGAGGCGATGACCGAGGGCCCCGTGGGGCGGGTGCTGCTGTTGGTAGCCGCCCCGCTCGTCGCGCAGAACCTCGTCTACGTCGCGAACGCCCTCGTCGACACCTTCTGGCTCGGTCGAGTGAGCGAGAACGCGGTCGCCGCGGTCGGTCTCAGCCTCCCGATTCAGTCGCTGCTCGGTGCCACGGTCGTGGTCGCCGCGGTCGGCACCCAGATCCTCGTCGCTCAGCGGGCGGGCGGCGAGGACGACGCCGGCGCGAGACGCGTCGCGGTCAACGGGGGGCTCGTCGCCCTCGCGGTCACGGTCGCCGTCGCGGTTCCCGTCGTTCTCTACGCAGAGGAGCTGGTCGCGTTCCTCGGCGCCGACCCCGCGCTCGCCGGCGTCACGGCGACGTACCTCGCGATCATCGTCGCGGTTCTTCCCGTCGGCGCGGTCGGTGACACCGTCGAGAACTGCTTCACGGCCTACGGCGACACGCGAGCGGTGTTGCACGTGAGCGTGCTCAGCGTCCTCGTCAACCTCGTCGCCGCGCCGGTGCTCATCTTCGGGGTCGGGCCGGTCCCTGCGCTCGGGGTGGCCGGCGCGGCGCTCGGGACGGCGCTCGCGGGAGTCGTCGGGCTCGTTCACGTGCTGGCGTACGCGGCGGGAGTCGGGAGAGACAGCTTCCGGCTCACCCGCGACGCCTTCGTGTTCGACCGCGGAACGCTCCGCGAGGTCGTCTCCGTCGGGCTCCCCCTCGGGGGGCAGCGCGGCGTCAGCGAGCTCGTCCGCGTCCTCGTCGTCGGGCTGGTCGCCGTCGCCGGGGGAGCGGCCGGCGTCGCGGCGTACACCGTCGGCGCGCGCGTCGCCACGCTCGCCATCGTCCCCGCGCTCGGGATGCAGCAGGCCGCCCAGTCGATGATCGGCCAGAACCTCGGCGCGGACGCCCCGCGTCGCGCCCGGCGAACGACCGCCGTCGGCACCGGGATGGTCGTCGTCGGATTCCTCGCGCTCGGCGCGGTCCAGTTCCTCTTCGCGGGCGCGATCACCGACCTGCTCGCGCCGGACCTCACGGCGTCTGGGCGATCGCTTTCGGTGTTGTACCTCCAGATACTCGCCGCTTCCTACTGGGCGCTCGGCGGCACGTACACGCTGTTGGCCGGGTTCAACGGCGCCTCCCGCACCCGGACCTCGTTCGTCGCCGACCTCATCAAGTACTGGGGCGTCCGGTTCCCGATCGCCGTCGCCGCGGTGCCAGCGAGCGCGACGTTCGGCGCGTTCGGCGTCGCCGTCGCGCCCGGGCTCGGGTGGGGCGTCGAGGCCGTGTTCTGGGCGGTCGCCGTCTCGAACGTCCTCGGGTTCCTCGGACTCGGCGCGTACTACTTATATACGACGCGACGGGGGATGTTCGCAAACGCCGCGGAGCGCGCGAGCGGCGACGGCGGGAGTGCGGACGCCGCCGACTGACGCTGGCGATCGGTGCAACCGACGGATCCCGGTCGTGGTCAACGAGCTCATCCGAGATCGGTGATGCGGACCGATCCGACCACGTCGCCGTCGCCGATCAGCCGGATCGTCATCGCGTCCTGCCCGGGGTGAAGCCAGTCGCGGGGGATCGCGACCCTTGCCGTCTCATTAGGGTCGAGGACGACGGGATCGATCGGCGCGACCGACTCCTCGTCGTCGGGGAACGAGAGCGTGGCCCGCGCCACACGGACCGGCTCGGTGCCGTCGTTGCGAAGCGTGGCGGCGAGTCGGTCGGTCGCACGTTTCTCGCCGGCCGGCGAGACCGCGATATCGACGTTGGTGACCGCGATCGGACCCTCCGTCCCCGAACTCGCGTCGCCGCCACCGGTGGTTCCGGCGCCGTCCTCCGATCCCTGCACGTCCTCGTCGGTGAAGTTCGCGAAACAGCGGTAACAGCGGTACGCGGTCAGGTCCGGCGGCGGGACGTGACCGCCGTTCATTCGGACCGTAGTCACGAGAAAGCGACTCCCGCACTCCGGACAGTTCGGGGTCCCGTGGAACACGACCGGCGGTTCTTCCCGAAGGGGTATGGGTTTTCGGTCAGTCGCCGAGGAGGTCACCGCTCTTGACGACGGTCGCGAACTCGCCGTGCAGGTGCGCGAGCGCGACGCGGTGGGACATCTCGGCGTCGATCCGCTCGCCGTCGTACCCCTCCCGGTCGTGAGCCGCGGTCGCGTCGGCGACGACGACCACCTCGTAGCCGTGGTTTTCCGCCATCCGGGCCGTCGTCGAGACGCAGTGGTCGGTGGTGAGCCCGCAGATCACGAGCGTCCCGTAGCCGCGCTCTTCGAGCCACTCGCCGAGTCCGGTGTCGATGAAGGCCCCGTTGACGGACTTCTCGAAGCTCGCCTCCCCCTCGGCGGGAGCCGTCTCCGGCTTCCACGCGAACCCCGACGCCTCCGGTCGGAGCGGGGAGTCGGGCTCCGTCGAGGCGTGCCGAACGTGCGCGACCGGGCGGTCGGTCTCGCGCCAGCGGTCGAGGAGCGCGGCCGCGACCGCCTCGGCCTCGGGGTTGTTGCGGTCGCCCCACGCCGGCTCGTCGAAGCCGGTCTGGAAGTCGACGAGGAGGAGGACGGCGTCGTCCGGGACTGCCGGCGCCTCAGTCATCCCCGACTCCCGTGGTGGCCGCCGGCGAATCGGGATCAGACGCTCGTCGGTCGGCGAGCCGTCGCCACGCCTCCCGTTTTAATAGCTCCTCGGGCGCTTTCGGATGGTCGCGGGTCGGTCGGAGCGGACAGGCCTCCGGGCTCGCGTCGTCGTCCTCGCGGAAGAGGTACTGCGTCCACTCGCGGTCGC
>CAZNOA010000090.1:0-6396 GCA_964574565.1 uncultured Halobellus sp.
AGAACAGCGTGTCCCAGTCGCTCGCGTCGACGTCCCAGTACTCGTCCATCAGCGCCTTCACGTCCGCGATCCGGCGCTCGCTTTCCGCCTCCGTTCGCCCGTGGGTCATCGCGAAGAAGTTGTACTCCCAGACGCCGGCGTGTCGCGGGCGCTCGTAACAGTGCGTGACGAAGTCGAGGCTCGCGACCGCGGGGCCGACCTCGTCGAGGACGGCTTCCGGAACGTCCCAGACCGTCATCCCGTTTTCCGTGTACCCGAGCGCGTAGTGGTTCGGGATGACGCCGATTCGGCGCACTTTCCCCTCCGTGTCGAACCGCTTGATCGTCTCGATCACCCAGTCGACGTCCGCCCCGAGCCGGTCGGCGACGTCGGCGTACGGCGTCTCCGTGATCGGGAGCCCGCCCTGAATCTCCACGACGAGGTCGCGCTCGTCCGGGGTGAGCGTCGACCGGCCGCTCGGCGACACGTCGGGGCCGAGATCCGAGAGGTCGACGTCGCCCTCGGGGACCGGTCCGTCGACGAGGAACTTCGCGCCGACGTGGAACTCCTGCTGTTTCGGAAGGTTGTACGTCTCTTGGCCGGTCACCGACTCGATCTCGGCGAGGACTTCCTCGATCCGATCGCTTCCGTCTTTCTCGGGGTCCGGGTGGTCCGCGACGCTCACGACGAACCAGACGTTGAGGTGCGGGTGTTCCCGCTCGTAGTTGTGCGCGACCTCGGTGAACCCGTTGATCTGATCGACGATCTCGTCGAATCGGTCTGCGGGCGCGTGCAGCGCGACGAGCGACGCCGCGCCGCCGATCTCCTCCGCGTTGACGAGCGCCCCGAACCGAGAGAGGATCCCCTCCTCGTCGAGCTGGCGGACGCGCTCGCACAGCTCCGGGCCCGTCACGTCGATGCCGCGGTCCCGCAGCGCGGCCGCGGCCGGTTCGAAGGGTCGCTGCGTGGCCGGAAATCCGCCCTGGAAGGCGTTGATGATCCCGCGGTCGAGCGTCGTCAGATCCGCGTCGACCTCTTTCATGAGACGTAATCGGGGCCGAGCGAGAATAAGCGATTCGGGACGCGGACATCGGCGCCGAATCGTCCGATCCGCGCGGTGCGGGTTCGACCGGCACGGCCGGGGCCCACAGACGCGCCCGGGCCCCACAGACGCGGCTCAGCCGTCGAGGTCGCGTGCGATGTCCGCCAGCGACGACCGCGGCCCTCGACTGGCGTCGTAGACCGTTCGCTCACCGGGGATACGGAGGCCGTACAGCTCGCCGGGGACGACCACGTCGAGGACGATGCTGTCGCCCGGTTCGCGCCCGTGATCGTCGAGCCACTCGACGAGTCGGTTCGTCCCCGAAGCGGTCTCGCGGGCGAGCCGACGGTTGTCGAACGCCCCTCTGAGGAGTCGCCCGGTGCTGTCGGCGGTCACCGGTGCGTGTCGCTCCTCGCGGTCGATGACGACCCGGACCACGTCGCCGGCAGCCATCGATAGCGACGCGCACGACCCCGACTCGACGCGCCCGGCGAGGTCGTCGTCGGACGGCAGCCGGACACAGGGACGTCGAGTGCCGCCGCTCCGGGCGAGCGAGACGCGTATCGACGCGACGCCCTCGTCGTCGGAGGGGACGCGAGGCATCGAAAGCGGAGTTACTCGTCGTCGGCGTCCGCGTCGCCCTCGCCGAGCGCGGCGGCGACGTCGTCGCCCTCGATGACGGAGACGTTGATCTGTGCGATGTCGTCGTCGATCTCGCGGCCGCGGACCGTGATCCGCTTGCGCTCGCCCTCGCGGGACGGTTTGAAGCCGACGCCGCCCTCGAGGAGGAGCTCTTTCAGGCGGGTGCCGGAGACGTCTTCGCGCATCGGACGGCCGGTCTCGTCGGAGCCACCGGTGATCGCGATCGTGTGTTCGGGGAGTCCGACGGCGTCGCCGCCGATTTCGTCGCCGATCTCTCGGCCGAGGAATCGGTTCGCGTCCTGTCCGTCGACCTCTCGCTGAAACGTCTCGCCGGTGTCGGGGTCGGCGATGACGACTTTGAATTCGGCCATGGAGGAACCGAGACCCCCGCGAATAAAAAGCACGTCGAAACCGCGATCCGACCGTGAACCCCGTTCGACCATCGGTCGGCGCTCGGTTCGACGTCCCGCTGGCCGCCTTCACCCTTGCGGACCGTCCCCGCTGACACGGTCGATCCGAGCGCCTCCGTCGCCCCACGGTCCGTCGACGAACGCCGCTTCGAGGGCCCGTGAGACCCGTTCGAGATCGTCGGGACCGCCGGCATCGGCGACGCTGCCGACCGTGGTCGGATCGAAGGGGACCCCGAGGGCGTCGTACACCGGGTCGGTGATCGCGGCGACGCTGCGCGCGTCGTCCGATCGAACGACGAGACAGCCCGCGATCAGGGCCGCGTCCGACCTGACTCGCTGGGCGATTCCCGAGACCTTTCCGCCGTCGGCGACGCGGACGGAGTGGTCGCCCGGGCAGAACGCGTTCGACGGCTCCCCGGCGGCTACCGTCGCGCCGAGTCCGCGAAGAGCAGTCAGGACGGCCCCCGTCGCGCGTTCGTACCGTTCGGGAATCGACCGGGAGCCGTCCCCGATCGGCACGGCGTGGGCGAACGCGAGCGTCTGTCCAGTGTACGCGACCGCCCGCCCGCCCACGTCGCGCTGGAGCGGCTGAAACCCGCTCGCCGCGGCCAAGCGCCTGGCCCGCTCGAATCCCGGCTCGCGCGCGTCGCGACGGCCGAAGGCGACCTGTCGGGGAGGCGCCCAGACTCGGATTCCCGCCGTGCCGTCGGCCGCGGCGGTGAGCAGGGACGCCGTCAGCTCCCGGTCGGTCGCCGGATCCGTCGTGCGCCCCCTCAGCACCCGCATGTCGAGGGCGACGCCTCGAACGACCAAGGCGTTTGTGGCGTACGGCGGGTCGATAGCGGGGGAGCCGTCGCATGACACAAAGGTTTTGGCCGCCCTCGGAGTGGTTCCGATATCGATGAGCGACCTCGGCGCGTTACCGGTGCAGGCGTACCTGACGGCCTGCCTGCTCGCCGGGGTCATCGGGCTCTGGCTCGGTCGCGTCGCTTGGCGCAAGCGCGACCAACCGGGCGGGATCGAAGCCGCGCTCTACCTGTTGTGTGGCGGCGGGATTTCGCTTTTATACGCCGTCAGAGTCGTCAGCGCGAGCGAACTGGCGATGACCGTTGCGCTCAATCTCGCGACGCCGCTGCTCGCGGCGGTTCCGGTCCTCTGGATCACGTTCGTGTTGGCGTTCACCGGACACGACCGCTGGCGGACCGAAGACCGGATCGTCGCGTTCGCGACGCCGGCGTTCGTCTGGCTCTTGCTCGCGTGGTCCAGCGGGACCCACGGGCTCGCCCGCCCGTCTCTGACGGCGGTCGTCGACGGACCGTTCACGCTGCTCTCGTTCGGACTCGGACCCGCGAGCGTCGCGTTTCTGCTGTACGCGTACGGACTCTGCATCGCGGGCGTCCTCGTCGTCATCGACCTGTACAACCGGACCGGGAACCAGTACCGCCTCCAGACGTTCGTGATCCTCCTCGGTACGCTGTTCCCGTTCCTCGCCGGTCTCGTCACGGTCGTCGATCTGGGGAGCTACGCGAACCTGGAGTGGTACCCCGCCGCACTCGTCGTTCACGGCGTCTTCCTGTACGGAACCGTGTTCTGGCTCGGAACGCTGGACGCCGCGGTGGTCGCCCGCGACACGGCCGTGGAGGTGATGCAAGATCCGGTCATCGTGGCGGGGTCGGACGGTCGAATCCGCGATCTCAATCCGGCCGCGAAAGAGCTGCTACCGCCGGACGCGGTCGACTCCTCCCTGTCGGCCGTCTTCCCGCGGCTGGAGGTCGGCGCGGAACATCCGATCGCCATCGGCAGTCGGCAGTTCGACATTCAGGAGGACCCGATCACGGACCCGAGAGGGACGGACCGCGGACACGTGTTCCTCCTCCGCGACGTGACCGCCAGAGAGCAGCGACAGGCGGCGTTGGAACGACGCGAGGCGGAGCTCGAGCGCCAGAACGAGCGCCTCGAGGATTTCGCCGGGGTCGTCTCTCACGACATCAGGAACCCGCTCGCCGCGGCGAGCGCGGCGGTAGAGCTCGCCCGCCACAGCGACGGCGACAGCGACGAGACGCTCGAGAGAGCCGCGAACGCCCACGATCGTATCGACGAGCTGATCGAGGGGCTGCTGTCGCTGGCGACGGCGGGGAAATCCGTCGACGCCGTCGAACGGGTGTCCATCGATTCGACGGTACGTCGCGTCTGGTCGCGGCTCGAGACCGCGGAGGCGACGCTGACCGTCGACGGACCGGACGAAACGGTGTTCGCGGACGGCGATCGGCTCGAACAGCTCGTCTCGAACCTGTTCCGGAACGCGATAGAACACGGGGGAGACGACGTCGCCGTCCGAGTCGGCATCGAGCGCCGCGACGACGGCGTCGTACTCGCGGTCAATGACGACGGCCCGGGGGTCCCCCCCGAAGAGCGGTCGAACGTGACGGAACGAGGCGTGTCGCTCGGAGGCGGGACGGGACTCGGCCTCGCCATCGTCGACGATATCGCAGAGGCGCACGGCTGGACGCTCTCGGTCGAGGCGTCCGACCTCGGCGGGGCCCGCTTCGTGATATCGGGGATCGAGTCCGCCGATGACTGACCACGAGCTCCGCTCTCGACCGCTGCGCTCCGGACGTCAGAGGTGGCGCTCTGGGGGTCGGAGATGGTCCGCTGCGCGTCGGGGGCGTCAGACGTGACGGTCACGCTGCCCGGCGACGTGCTCCGTCGATATCGGTGCTTCTCTCGGTTCAACTCGCCGTATCCCGCACACGACGACGGTCGCGCGATCGACCTGTACCCCGCGGGGGAATCTGGTCTCTCTCCGGTTGCCGGAGTCGTCCGTGACACTCGGACCGTCGGCTGTCCGGACCGTCGGTACGCCGCCGATACGGACCACCTCATCGTCGTCGACCTCGACGAGGACTGGTGTCGGCGGGCCGGCGTCGAACCGGGAACGGTCGCTCGGATCCTCCACGTGATTCCGGCCGTGTCGACCGGAGAGCGGATCGCCGTCGGGGACGCGCTCGGTCCGATGACGCGCTCCGGGTTCTTCGGCCAGTGGGTCGACAACCACGTTCACCTCGGCTTCAGGGGACCCGACGCCGATCCGCTCCGGGCGAGCGGGTCGCTTCCCGTCGACGTCGCCGTCGCGGTCGAGCCGGTCTCGTGGGACGGGACCGGCGTCGTGATCGAGCGAGGACCGACCCACGTCGTCCTCGACGCGCCCGCACACCCCGCGCCCGGAGAGCGGTTCGCGGCGATAGCGAGCGACGGCGGCGTCCCGCTGGACGGCGGGCTCGCACATTACGCCGGCGGCGGCGCGTTCGAGGCGCTCTCCGAGGGGACGGCGGTCGACCTCGCGGGCACGCGCGTCGGCGTGGCCGCGGGTCGCGGGATCGCGTGGGGGGCGGTGGACGTCCTCGCGAACGGCGACCGGGTGGTGGGGCTGTCGCTGTTCGCGGCGCGGGACGCGGGATACGGCGCGAAGATCGTCTGTCCGGACCACGAGTTCGCGGTTGGCGACACCGTTTCAGTCGACGTGGTCCCGAGTGACGACCCGATTCGACTCGGCGTCGGGTGAGCGGTGGGGCGTCACGTGAGCCGAGGGCTGTCGAAGCGCGGTCGGAAGGTGGCGAACCGCCGGCGTCGAATCGGCGCCGCGACGGTTCGCCGGACACCGGCCTCGGCCGTCGCGGGCGGCGCGTCAGGTCACGGCGCGGCTGGCGCGCCATGCGATATAACGGGTCGCCCGAGGGCGGTCGGTTGCAACCTCGCGGCGGTTGTCGAGGGTTTCGGGGGCTACAAGCCGGACCGGGGAGAGGACGGCGTATGGACCGGAACGAAATCGCGGCGATGGAACCGCTGCCGGCGGACGCCGTCGGCATCATCGAACGACACATCGAAGAGGAGCACGACTACCTCTCGTGGCTGAACACCTCGGTCGACGTCGTCGAGCGCGGCCGGATCGTCCTCTCGATCCCGTTCGACGCCAAGCTGACGAACGCGGACGGCGACACCATCCACGGCGGCGTCGCGGCGACGCTGATCGACACCGCCGGCGGCGTCGCACAGCGGACCGCCTTCGAGGACCCGTACGCCGGGGGCGTCGCCACGGTGAACCTCAACGCGAACTACCTCCGACCGGCGACCGACGACCTCCGAGCGGAGGCCGAGGTCGTCAGGTCGGGCGGTTCGATCGGCGTCAGCGAGATGACGGTCACCAGCTCCGTCAACGGCAACACCTCCGAGGTGGTCGTCGGTCAGGGGTCGTTCCGGCTGTTCCGCGAGTAGCCCGCCAACCCGTCGAGCAGGTCGTCGAGCGCGCCGTCGTCGCCGAGCGCG
>CAZNOA010000091.1:0-6156 GCA_964574565.1 uncultured Halobellus sp.
CGTCGTCGAGGATCCGGGCGTCGGTCGGCGTTCTCCCCGTCGAGTCGACGACGACCCGCGCGGGGTGGCCGGATCGGCCGCTGCGGAGCCGCTGGACGCGGCGGTCCTCCTCGTCGAGCGTGAGGTGTGGGTCGTCTGCGAGGACGGTTCCGACGCCGACCAACACCGCGTCGGCGGCGGCCCTGATCCGGTCGACGCGGTCGAAGTCCTCGGGGCCGGAGATCCGGAGCTGTTCCCGGCGCCGCGTCGCAAGCTTCCCGTCGACGCTCTGGGCGGCGTTGACGACGACGTGCATACGTGCGGGTCACGCGGCCGAGGAATGGTCGTTTCGGTCCGGTACGAGAATGTCGCACCCTTCGGTCCGGCGCGGGACGGCGGCACCCTTCGGTCCGGCGCGGGAAGACCGCACCCTCCCGTGTCGACACCGTTTTGCGGTCGGTCGCCGACCCGTCACCCGTGACCGACCCAACCGCACACCACGTCGGCGTCACCGTCTCGGATCTCGACCGCGCGGTCGACTTCTACACCGACACGTTCGGGCTCGACGTCGTCGCCGAGTTCTCCGTCGAGGGCGACGCGTTCGCCGAGGCTGTCGCCGTCGACGGCGCGTCCGGATCGTTCGCACACCTCGACGCGGGCGACGCCGTCGTCGAACTCGTCGAGTACGAACCGCAAGCCGACTCGACCCCCGACCCCGAGCTCAACCGTCCGGGCGCGATCCACCTCGGGCTCGCGGTCGACGACGTCGAGGCGTTCTACGCGGCCCTCGACGACGGCGTCGAGACGCTCTCCCCGCCGCGGACGACCGCGAGCGGAACCAGTATCTGCTTCGTTCGGGACCCAGAGGGGAACCTGATCGAGGTGCTGGACGCCTGAGGAAGCGGTCGTCGGGCCGACTTCGGAGTGCCGTATCGCCACCGGAGAGCGCGGTGGGTTCGCGGTCCGACCGTCCCGCTGACTCGTCCGTTACTTGACTTTCGTGCCCGGTCCGGCGTCGGCGTGAGTCGTCAGGAGGTCGGCCTCCTCGCCGGCCGCGAGCACCATCCCGTTCGACTCCACGCCGAACAGCTCCGCCTTCTCCATGTTCGCGAGGACGATCACCTTCGTTCCGGGGAGCTCGTCGACGTCGTGGAGCCGCTTGAGCCCCGCGACGATCGTCCGGGTTTCGGCGCCGAGGTCGACGCTGAGCTTCAGCAGGTCGTCGGCCCCCTCGATACCCTCGGCCGCCTCGATCCGACCGACGCGGACGTCGAGCTGCTGGAACTCCTCGAAGCTGATGCGGTCGTCGCTGAGCGGGTCGATGTCGTCGGGCATGGTGTCGTCGGTGTCCGCGTCGTGGTCGGCTTCGCTGTCTGCGTCGGCCTCGCCTGCGGCGTGGTCGTTTGCTTCGGCGTCGTCTCCCTCCGTCTCGCTTTCGGCCGCCTCCGCCTCCGCCTCGGCGACGCGCGCCTCCAGCTTCTCGTTGAGCGCGTCGACGCGGTCGTCTTCGATCTTCTCGAACAGCTCCGTGGGTTCCGCGAGGTCGCCGGTCGGCCCCTCGCGGGCCGCCTCGATCGTCACGTCGTGAACGGAACCGTCCTCTCCGAGCTGGTCCCAGAGCCGCTCGCATTTCTCGGGGGCGATCGGCTCGAAGAGGACGGCTATCGCCTTCGCGATCGCGACGCAGTCGTGGATGACCTGCGCGGCCGCCTCGGGGTCCTCGTCGACGAGGTTCCACGGCTCGCGCCGCTGGATGTACTCGTTGCCGTATCGCGCGAGCGTCGTGACCGCGTCGCCGAGCGCCCGGACTGAGTAGTCGTTGACCGCGGCCTCGACGTCCGCGACCGCCTCGTCGATCCGCTCGGCGACCTCGTCGCTCGTCGCGTCGGCGATCGGTGCCTCGTCGTAGTTCCGGTGGGCGAACAGCAGCGAGCGGTAGAGGAAGTTACCGACGGTCCCCACCAGCTCGGTGTTGACGCGGTCGCGGAACTTCTCCCACGAGAAGTCGACGTCCTGCTGGAACCCGCCGTTGGTCGCGAGGTAGTAGCGGAGCGGGTCGGGGTGGAACCCCTCGTCGAGGTACTCGTCGGCCCAGACCGCTCGGTCGCGGCTGGTCGAGAACCCCTTTCCGTCGAGCGTGACGAATCCGCTCGCCATCACGGCGCGCGGCTCCGCGTGGTCCGTCGCCTCCAGCATCGCGGGCCAGAAGATCGTGTGGTGTTGGATGATGTCGCGACCGATCACGTGGACGATCTCGCCGCCATCGGGGTGCTCGCCGCTCGCGCCCTCCTTCCACGCCGCCTCCCAGTCGAAGGTCTCCGCGCCGACGCGGTCGGAGTACTGCTTCGTCGAGGAGATGTACTCGATCGGGGCGTCGACCCAGACGTATAGTACGAGGTCTTGGGGATTCTCTCCCGGGTAGTCGATCCCCCAGTCCATGTCGCGGGTGATACACCAGTCCTGTAACCCCTGTTCGATCCACTCGCGGGGCTGGTTCCGGGCGTTCGAGGTGCCTTCGAGCCGGTCGAGGAAGTCGGAGAGGTACTCCGAGAACTCCGAGACGGCGAAGAACTTGTGCGTGCGCTCGCGGTACTCGGCGGGGTTTCCGGTGATCGTCGATTCCGGGTCCTCGACCTCGCCGGGTTCGAGGTGACGCTGACACCCCTCGTCGCACTCGTCGCCGCGGGCGTGTGCGCCGCAGTACGGACAGGTCCCCTCGACGTAGCGGTCCGGGAGGTACTGGTCGTCGACGGGGTCGTACGCGACCATGATCTCCTTCTCGTAGACGTGGCCCGCCGCCTCCAAGTCGCGAACGAGCTGTTGGGTGATCTCGGTGTTCGTCTCGTCGTGCGTGTGGCCGTAGTTGTCGAACTCGACGTTGAACTGGGGGAACGTCTCGGCGTATCGCTCGTGCCAGTCGAGCGCGAACGTCTCCGGGGAGACGCCTTCCTGCTCGGCGTTGACCGCGACGGGCGTCCCGTGCATGTCGGAGCCGGAGACGAACGCCGTCTTCTGACCGAGTCGCTCGAGCGCGCGGCTGTACACGTCGCCGCCGACGTAGGTCCGGAGGTGGCCGATGTGGAGGTCGCCGTTGGCGTACGGCAGTCCACAGGTCACCACCGCTGGGTCGTCCGTGGGGAAGTCGTCGTGGCTCATGTGGTGTGCGTATATCGTCTCTCGGTCGTTCGGGTCTAAAGCCCGCTGGTTCGGAATCGCGCTTCGGGCCGAGACGAAGGGATCCGCTGGCGGCGCTCGGTTCGAAACCACCGGTGTCGACGTTCGATCAGACCGGCCGGTCGCCGACGAGGCCGACTCCGGCGGGTGACGCGACCCGTCGAGCGACTCAGATCAGGTCGCGAACGATCGACGCGGCGTCGGGAGCGGTCGCGGCGAGCACGTAGACGATCGGTTCGACGCCGACCGCCCCCGTCTGATAGAGGACGAGCACCTCCCCGTCCACCGCGGCCGCCGACTCGCGGATCGCCGCCGCGACCGCGTCGCGGACGGGCTCCTCTGGGTCGAACTCGACGGTCGGATGCGACTCGCCGAGCGCCGCGACCATCTCCGGGTCGTATCGGACGTTCACCGCCCCGCGGGCGGTCGCGCCCGCCTCCCGGGCGGCGAGCAGCACGGTCGCGACGTGTTCGCTCACGCCGAACTCCGGCTCGCCGGGCACCATCGCCCGCCCTTTCACGTCGACGAGCCGGCCGGGGACCGCCGCCACGTCGTCGACGGTCGCGGCGTCGTCGAGGCACTCGGCGACGTTGGCGCCGACGTTCGGGATGAGCGCGGCGAAGCCGGAGACGTTCGTCAGCGTTCGGAGCCCCCGTCGGACCGAGCCGAGGACGCGCTCGCGCTCGCGGAGCCCGCTGTTCGGGTCGTGGACGGTGAACTCCACGTCGGCGTCGGCGAGCGCCGGCATCGCTTCCTCGTGGAGCTGCGCGAGCAGGTCGCCCTCCTCCAGCTGGCGGATCAGGACCTCGATCTCGACGAGCGCCGCGACCGGACTCATGTCGCCGGCCGCGAGCCCCTCGCCGACCCGGTCGACCAGCGCTTGGACCCGCTCGTCGGCGACGATCCGCTCGTGGCGGGCGACGTCGCCGTGCGCGTACTTCGACACCGCGGACTGCGAGATACCGAGCGCGTCGGCGACCTCTCGCTGCGTGTACCCCCGTTCGCGGAGGTCCTCGGCGAGCATCGCGCGGACGGTCGGGAGGAACTCGTCCACGACGACCTCCTCGATGAACCTCATCTACCGTCCTCCTCCGACTCGTCCCCGTCGCCGTCGAACTCCGGATCCGCGCCGATCCGCGAGGCCTGCGGCCCGTCCTGGTCCTGATACTTCGACCCCCGCTCGGCTCCGTACGGCCTGTCCGCCGGCGTCTTCAGCTCCGTGAACGTGAGCTGTGAAACGCGCATGCCCGGCGAGAGCGCGACCGGCGCGGTGCCGAGGTTCGACAGCTCGAGGGTGATCTGCCCGTGGTAGCCGGGGTCGCACAGGCCGGCGGTGTTCGACAGGAACACACCTCCCTTCCCGCCGATGAAGTTCTCTATCGTTTTGCCGTTTGGTTGGACTTCCAAATCGTAGGTGGGTTCGACGCGGTCCGTCTCTTCGACCTCGACAACTTCCTCGAATCGGACCTCTTCACGAAGGATCTGATCGAGACGCCGCGTATTCGCACCGTTATCAGTATACACCTCTCGGAACCGCCCGAGCGTCTCACGTTTGACAGAGTCGTATTCCTCATTCTCAACGTTTGAGATGCTCGATTTCGACGAATATCCCATCGCATCGGCGGCCTCGCTCATCGTCAATCCGGCCGCGTTTCGCAATTCACGGAGCAGCTCGCTCGGAACCGGGACGTACTGGCCGCGTTTGTGTGGATCCGCTGCGGTATCTACGGCATGTTCAGTCCCGCCTGTCGTGACATCGCTCATGGGAATGTCTGTCTCGTGCTCCCTGGAGTAGGTGGAACTGTGCAGTCCGAGTCGAGTGGCGAGATACATTGCACCGTCGGCAAGCGAGTCGTTCGACGTGTACAGCGTATCTCTCGACTCCCGACGGCAACCATCGCCATCGAGGAGGCCCTCGTGTATTCCGCGAAGCACTTCGGTTGGCCAGTTCCACGCGCGGTCTGGAATATCTTTTTCGCTTCCAGACCCGGCGAGTTCACGGATGACCTTCGACCACAGCGCCGAACAGACCGTGAGCCGCTCGACGCCGTTATCATCCTCTCGTCGGTGAATGCTGGCGTCGTGCCCTTCGAACCACTCCTCGACCCGGTCGAGAAACGCCTCGTCCTTGTTTCCGAACTGGACCTGCTTTCGCCGGGCGGAACCCTCGGCGATATAAAATCCGAGTACCCAACCGAACTCCGGGGTTACTTCCAGATTGCGGGATAGTCGATAATCGCTCTGCTTGAACGCGATGTCCGCTTCTTCGGGAGCGGTTGCACTAGAGATGCACGATAGCGGTGCCGCGTTTCGCGAGTCGTAATGACGCCGTGACGGCTCCGCAACGTTGTCGGCCCACGTAACGTCCCCTATTCCGTCCGACGCGTATGCGATAACGTGGTCATCACCCTCGAACAGTGAGAGCAGATCGAGGACCGATTCCTCCGTCGGAGATGGTGGAAGCGTTCCCGGAACCATCACGTGAGACCCCTCCGCGTCCTCGCTGGCGATTCGCGTGACACCGCCGTCCGCGTCGAGAGTGAACAGATTGTGATCCTTCGTCAGTAACACCTCTCGCCCTGACTCGAGGGTGACGCGGTAGATCTTTTTTGTCGGATTAGTAATATAATCTGTTACGCGGTGTGTGCTCACTCTCAACGTCTCCGGGTCAAATGCGACCGCTCTTGCCGATCGTTCGTTTTCGACGATATCGCCGATCTCGTAGAATCCGAATCCCTCGTCCGGCGTCCACAGGAACACCGTTTCGTCGTGCGGCAACGAGGCGTGGACCACGATCGCGAGCCGGCCGAGCGAGGACCGCCCCTCGACGTGCGCGACCAGGTCGTCGGGGATCTCGACGCGCTCCGTCGTCGTCCCGAGGACGAAGTCGCCCGGGTGGAGGATGAACTCCTCGCCCTCCGCGACGGTCGTCTCCGTGACGTACTCGCCGACCTCGTCGGCCTCGGTCGGATGGATACAGGGGATGTTGGTGCGCTGGAACTC
>CAZNOA010000092.1:0-6152 GCA_964574565.1 uncultured Halobellus sp.
TCGACGAGGAGGACGTCGAGGAGGGCCTCGACGTGCCCGTCGTCGTCACCGGCGGAACGTCGAGCCCGAACGGATTCAAGGACCTCTTCGCCGACCACCTCGAGGACGCGAACATCCCGTTCTCGATCAGCGGCGTTCGCGGAGCCGACGAGCCGATGTACAGCGTCGCCAGCGGCGCCCTCGTCGCTGCGCGCTCCGAGGAGGGCGACGACGGCGGCGAACCCGCGGAGGAGCCCGCAGAAGAGGCCGTTTCCGAGTCCGAGGACTGACGCCGGATCGGCGTGAAACTTCGGCCGCGGCCGAAACTCCGGCGGTTAGTCCGCCGCCGATTCGCCGCGGATGCGACGCACCGCTTCCTGCCCGTTCCGTTCCGCTTCCGTCAGGTAACACTTCGGGTCCGGCGCGAACGGATCACCGTGAGCCGACAATGCGCGGAGCCGCGAACCGCCGCGACAGATCCCTTGGTACGCGCAGTCAGCACACTTCCCGGAGAGGTGCGACTCGCGGTTTCGCAGCGCGGCGAGTAACGGGTTCGACTCGTCCGACCAGATCGCGCCGAACGAGCGATCACGGACGTTTCCGAGAGCGTATCCCTGCCAGAACTGCGTGAGGTGGACGTTGCCGACGGGGTCGACGTCGGCGACGCGCTCGCCGGTGGGGTCGCCGCCGTTGCGCTGGAGGTATCGCCGGATCAGCCGAGCGCGGTCGGTCCCGATCTCTCGGTCGGCGTACTCGACGAGGTGGCCGGCGTCGGCGTAGTTGCCGACGAGGAGCGTCTCGATCTCTTCGCCGGCCGCGTCGTACTCGCGGGTGAGGTCACACAGATCCGTGACGGCCTCGCGGGTCGCTTCCGGCGACAGGTCGATGTCGGCGATGTCGGCGCCGCGCCCGCCGTAGTCGAGGTGGTAGAAACAGAAGCGGTCGACGCCGACGTCGACGAGGAGGTCGACCACGCCGGCGAGGTCGTCGACGTTGTGCTCGGTGATGGTGTATCGCAGGCCCGTCTTGAGGCCCACGTCCAGACACGCCTCGATGCCGCGAACGGCGGCGTCGAACGCCCCTTCCTCTCCGCGGATCCTGTCGTTGCGCTCGGGAAGCCCGTCGACGGAGACGCCGGCGTATTTGAGGCCCGCCTCCTTCAGCTCCCTGGCGTTCTCGCGGGTGAGCAGCGTGCCGTTCGTCGAGAGGACGGGGCGGAGCCCGCTGTCCGCGGCGTACGCGACCAGCTCCGTGAGATCCTCCCGCACGAGGGGTTCACCGCCCGAAAACAGCAACACCGGAACGCCGAACTCGGCCAGGTCGTCGATGAGCGCCTTCCCCTCGGCGGTCGACAGCTCGTTCGGCGCCCCTTCCGTGTCCGCGGCCGCGTAGCAGTGCTCGCAGTAGAGGTTACACCGCTTCGTGGTGTTCCAGACGACGACCGGGCGCTGCTGTCGCTCTTCGGTGATCTGGGGTTTCTTCGAGTCGTCGGCCGCGTCGTATCGGAGCCCGTCGCTCTCCGCGTCCAGGTCACAGAGGAGCTTGCTGACCGAGATCATCGCTGGTCTCCCGGGGCGTCCACCGAGTCGGTGTCGGAGACGTCAACCGATTTCGTTCCGATGTCGCCTTCCGAGTCGGTCTCTCCCGGATCGGGAGCCCCCCCGCAGGCGACCGTCGGCGTCCCCTCTGTCTCCTCGTACACGCGGGGCTCGTCGCTGCCGGACGGGTCGACCGCGTCGTCCGGCCCCGGCTCCGTCTCCCCGAGCGACTCGGCTGAGTATCGGTGAACCTCGCTCGCGGGACAGACCCACACGTCGCGAGCGTACCACGCGAACAGCTTGCTCGCCTCCTCGTGGGCGACCTCGGGCGTCGGCGCCGCGACGGTACCGACGTGACGGAGCGGGTCCGGCTCCTCTTCGCGCACGAACACCTCGAAGCGGCGGCCGTCCGCGGATCGGGGTCCGCTCGATTCGCTGGTTCGGTCCGTCTTCTCGACCATATCTTCGATACGAGAGCCCTCCCGAATCGGCTTTCGAGCGTTGTCACGATCGGAAAATCCGGGCGAACGTGTTCGGCAACACGATCTTATAAATCATATTTGGGTATATCAAATCAGAGACGACCCGAACGACGGAACGAGCGCCGCACACAGATCGGTCGACGAAGAAGCGTCCGGGCCGGAGTCGTCTGAGAGGCGCTCTGATGGCGGACCGCTGGTCCGAGCGCCGCTCAGCGGTCGGTTCCGGTCTGCGAGGAACTCGGGGGGCTGACGCCGGTCGCCGGAACCGAGGAGCGCGGGCGACGTGTTATCTTCGAGCGGGTCGTACACGTCGGTATGCGGGAACTCGTCTTCGCTCTCGAATACGAGCCGGGATGCAACCGGATCGCCGACGCCCTCGCGGGGCACCCTGACGCCCGCGTCCGATCGCTGTCGCTCCACGCAACCGCCGACCGGCTCTGGCGTGTCGACCACGCGACGGGTACGCCAGACGCGCTCGAGGACGTCGAACGCGCGTTTCTGGACGGCGACTACTACGCGGACTGCCTCGCGACTGACGACTGCGGCGCGACGCAGACGACGCGCGTCCTCGAGCGGACGGCCGACACGCTCGTCCTCTACACGGACTGGAAACGCACGTCCCGATGCGCGTCGGTCCCGCACATCGCCCGCGACCGGTTGGGCGACGGGGTGTTGTTCGAGACCCACCACGAGGGGCGACACTACACGTGGCGGCTCATCCACTCGGGCGACGGCGACGTAGGTGGGTTCTTCGAAGATGTGCGGGCCGCCGTCGGCGACTGCGCCCGAATGGAGCTCCTGAAGACGGGGACCGCCGACGCGGACCACGGGACGGCCGAGACCGACGACGCGACCGCCGAACTGACCGCCGAACAGGAGGCCGCGCTCAGCGCGGCGGTCGACCACGGCTACTACGAATCCCCGCGGGCGATCGACGCCGGGGAGCTCGCCGAACACCTCGGCGTCCCGCGATCGACGCTCACCTATCGACTCCGCCGAGCCGAGGAGCAGCTCGCTAAACGCCACGTGGCCGACGCGAGACCGGACCGGCCGACGTCGTCGTTGTAGCCGTCGCTGTAAGCGGCGTCGCTCGCGAGGACGGTGACCTCTCTGCGGTCGCGCTCGCTGCGATGTTGGAATGTTCCAATACAGTATTACTACGAGGACGCGCCTACGTCGCACCGATGAGGGACGAACCGGGCCCGGGAGGCCGATCGTCGGCCGGAGGCGACGAGCGTGAGCGGACGGTTCGTCTCGCCGTCCCTGAGATGGACTGTCCGTCCTGCGCCGGGAAGGTCGATGCGAGCCTCGAACGCGTCGGCGGAGTCACCGACGTCCTGCTCAATCCGACGGCCGGGACGGCGACCGTGACGTTCGACACGGGGCAGACCGACGAGGAGGCCGTCATCGCCGCGATCGAGGGGACCGGTTACGAGGTCGCCCGAGACGGCGGTGTCAGGGGGGACGAGGCCGCGAACGACGGGAGCGAGATCGGTAGCGCGAATGCGACCGCCGGCGGACAGGCAACGGACGACGGACCGGAGGTCGCGCCGCCGTCAGAAACGTGGGCTAGCGCGCGCGCGAAGCGGACGTGGCTCGGTGCGGTGTTCGTCGTCTCGGGACTCCTCTTCGAGTTCGTCCTGACGGGATCGAACGTCGCGGTCGCGAGCGTCCTCGGTTTCACGCTCACCGTCGCTGACGTGTTGTTCCTCGGTGCCGTCGTCGCCAGCGGCGTTCCGATCGTTCGATCGGGCTACTACTCGGCGCGGCATCGGCGCCTCGACATCCACCTGCTGATGGGGGCAGCCATCGTCGCCGCGACGGGGATCGGCTACTTCGTCGAGGCCGCCACCCTGGCGGTCCTGTTCAGCGTCGCCGAACTGTTAGAGGAGTACGCGATGGACCGGGCTCGCGACTCCCTGCGGGAGCTGATGGAGCTGTCTCCCGAGGAGGCGACCGTTCGCCGAGACGGAGAGGCGGTGACCGTCCCCGCGGAGGACGTGAGCGTCGGTGAAACGGTGATCGTCCGCCCGGGCGAGAAGATTCCGCTGGACGGTCGAGTCACCGAAGGGGAAAGCGCGGTCGACGAGTCGCCGATCACCGGCGAGAGCGTCCCGGTCGACAAACGCGACGGCGACGAGGTGTACGCCGGCGCGATCAACGCGGCGGGGTACCTCGAGGTCGAGGCGATCTCGACGGCCGGCGAGTCGACCCTCTCGCGGGTCATCGAACTGGTGCAGGGCGCGCAGGCCGAGAAGACGGAGACGGAGCAGTTCGTCGACCGATTCGCGGGGTACTACACCCCGATCGTGGTCGTGCTGGCGGTGTTGACGGCGGTGATCCCGCCGCTTGCTATCGCCGACCCGATCGCGGTCGACGTGGCGGGATACGGACTCGTCTTCGCCGGCGACTGGGGGACGTGGTTCGTCCGCGGGCTGACGCTGCTCGTCATCGCCTGCCCGTGCGCGTTCGTCATCTCGACGCCGGTCTCCGTCGTCTCCGGGATCACGAGCGCGGCGCGGAACGGCGTGTTGATCAAGGGCGGAACCCACCTCGAAGCGATGGGCCGCGTCGATGTCGTCGCCCTCGACAAGACCGGGACGCTCACGAAAGGCGAACTCGCCGTCACCGACGTGGTTCCGTTCGGCGCCGCCGACGGGCCGACGCTGCTCCGGCGCGCCGCCGAGATAGAGCGCCGGAGCGAACACCCGATCGCGGCGGCGATCGCGGAGCGGACCGAGGCGGCCGGCGTCAGCGACTTAGCCGAGCCGACCGCGTTCGAGAGCCTGACCGGGCGGGGCGTTCGCGCGGAGGTCCGCGACGAGATCCACTACGCGGGGAAGCCGGCGCTGTTCGAGGAGCTCGGGTTCGACCTCTCACGGGCGGGGATCGCGACCGACGGAGGGCGAACAGTCGGCACCGACGCGACGGGCTCGGAGCGAGAGGGCGCGGACGACGACGCCGTCGGGACGCCGGTCGCAGAGCGGATCGCCGCCCTCGAGCATGACGGGAAGACGGTCGTGCTAGTCGGGACGGAGACCGAGCTCCTGGGCCTTATCGCGATCGCGGACGAGGTGCGTCCGGGCGCGAGACGCGCGATCGAGCGGCTTCGCGATCTCGGCGTGGGGCGCGTCGTGATGTTGACCGGCGACAACGAGGGGACGGCGCGAGCGATCGCCGAGCAGGTCGGCGTCGACGAGTACCGGGCCGGGCTCCTGCCCGAAGAGAAGGTCGCAGCGATCGAGGCGTTGCGGGCGGAGCACGGCGGCGTCGCGATGGTCGGGGACGGGATCAACGATGCGCCCGCCTTGGCGACCGCGGAGGTCGGGATCGCCATGGGCGCCGCGGGGACAGACACGGCGCTCGAAACGGCGGATATCGCGCTGATGGCCGACGATATCGCGAAGCTCCCGTACCTGTACGCGCTTTCACACGCCGCGAACGACGTGATCCGCCAGAACGTCTGGGCGAGCCTCGGAGTGAAGTTCCTGCTCGCGCTCGGCGTGCCGCTGGGACTGGTGACCGTCGCGATCGCCGTCGTCGTCGGCGACATGGGAATGAGCCTCGGCGTCACCGGAAACGCCATGCGGCTCTCCCGGATCGAGCCGGACTCCGAACCGTAGCCGATCGACGCCGCCGGGGCGGGCCGTCCTCGCAACACGCGACACCAACATGAAAGATTATTATGGATGCGCTCGTCGGACGGGACGTGCCACCCGTAGTACACGATTAAGCCGGACTCGGAATCGGAGACCCTCGTCGGTCCCGAGCGTCCGAGCACGAACGGAGCGAGTCGAACAGCGCGGGAAGCGACGGACAAAACGGGACCGAAAACGTCGACGAGAGCGACGACAGCCGGGGAATCCGACGGCGACACCGCGATTCCGACCGCGGCCGAGGCCATAAACCGGTGTGCGACGACGTTCGATCCCACGGCCACCGAGCGGATCCCGAACGGAACCGGCCGGTGGAACGCGTACGCGGGGTCGTGCCACGACGGCGCGCGCGACGGAGGGGCGTCGACCGGAGCCGACTGAGACGCCCTCGGGTCCTTTTAGGTGACGAAGCGAGTAGAGAGAGACGGCCGATGACGATGCACCGCTCCGAGCTGCCTCGGCACCAGCGATGACGAGCCCTATGAGTGCCGAGGCCA